>JAIROE010000169.1 GCA_031257715.1 Treponema sp.
GTTTTGCGGCCTTTGGCCGCAAAACTCCCCGGCAATTCGCGCAGCGAATTGCCTGCAAGCGGTGGACAAATTTTCCGGCATGATGTAACATGGGGTTTACCAAAAAGAGGAGCCCCCCATGAAAACCGTATGCGGAATCGATCTTGGAACCCAAAGCTGCAAAATTGTGGTGTATGATTACGGGAAAAAGAAGGCGGAAGCGGAGGCTTCTTCCCCCGTGGACATGATTGCGGAAAATGACGGAACCCGCGAACAGAAGGCCGAATGGTACGACGAGGCGCTTAAAAAGTGTTTCGGGCAAATTGACAGGTCCACAAGGAGCACCATAGCCGCCATAGGCGTTTCGGGCCATCAGCACAGTTTTGTTCCGCTGGATGAAAAGGGAAAGCCCGTTTACAACGTAAAGCTCTGGTGCGACACTTCCACCGCCGCCGAATGCGCGGAACTGACAAAATGCGCGGGAAGCGAAAAAAAACTCATCGCAAAAACGGGGCTCCCCATGCGGCCCGGCTATACGGCGCCCAAGGTTCTGTGGCTTAAAAACCATAAACCCAAACTCTTTGCCAGGCTGCGGCACGCGCTTCTTTCCCACGATTACATCAATTACCTTTTGACCGGAGTGTACAGCGCCGAATACGGCGACGCGTCGGGAACGGCGCTTTTTGATGTCCGCAGGCGGAAATGGTCGTCAACGGTCTCGGGCTACATTTCACCCGAACTCATCCATTACCTTCCTCCCCTGATTGCTCCCGGCGGGACGGCGGGCGCCGTTTCGGCCGCGGCCGCTTCCCTTTACGGCATACCGGAAGGCGCCCTTGTCGCTTCAGGCGGCGGGGACAACATGATGAGCGCCATAGGAACGGGGACCGTCCGCGACGGTTTCCTTACCATGAGCCTTGGAACTTCGGGCACCCTCTTCGGTTTTTCCAAAACGCCCGTCATAGATCCGACGGGGAACCTTGCCGCGTTCTGCTCGTCTTCAGGCGGCTGGCTTCCCCTGCTGTGTACGATGAACTGCACCGTAGCAAGCGAGGAATTCCGCGCCCTTTTCGGCCTCGATGTCAAGGCTTTCGACGCGGAGGCGGCAAAGGCCCCCATAGGGGCGGACGGCCTTGTGGTACTGCCTTTCTTCAACGGTGAACGCACCCCCAACCTTCCCAACGGCAGGGCCAGCGTCAACGGGATCACCGCGGCCAACTTCAGGCGTGAGAACCTCGCAAGGGCGGCCCTTGAAGCGGCGATCTTCGGCATGCGCATAGGGCTTGAAGGTTTCAACACCCTCGGTTTCAGGGCAAAAGAAATACGGCTGACCGGGGGCGGCGCAAAGAGCCCCCTCTGGCAGCGCATAGCCGCCAATGTGATGAACCTGCCGGTGCGCATTCCCGCAGGCAACGAAGCCGCCGCCCTGGGCGGGGCGGTTCAGGCGCTGTGGTGCCTGGAAAACAGCCGGGGCAAAAAGACCGGCATTGAGGCCCTGGTGGACGAACATGTCGCGCTTGAAGGAGGCGCCACGGTAAAACCCGTCAAGGCGGAAGCCGCGGCCTGTGACAGGGCCTATAAACAGTATTCGCGTTACCTTGGGGCCTTAAGTCCCCTCTACGTGTAGACTTTGGAAACCGGGGGGTTCACGGGCATAAATTTCGGGGAATGAGCCTCCGCGGAGCAGAGCTCCGCAGTATCTTTAGCGTTGGGTTGTACCGGAACGGAGGCTCGTTCGATAGGAAGTTTATAATACCCTCCCCCGCGTAAGCGGGTTCTTGGGTTTAATACCAAATTTTTGCAAGCGTTGCTTTATTTCAGCCGGAGCAGAGCGCGAACCGAAGGTTCGACGGGGTATTAAACCAGACTTTCGAATAAACAGGGAGGAAGATACCATGGCCGATTATTACACAGGGAAAAAAGAATACTTTCCCAAGATCAGAAAAATAAAATACGAAGGACCCAAAAGCGACAATCCGCTGGCTTTCAAATATTACGATGCCGAAAAGAAGGTAGGCAAAAAGAAGATGAAGGATCATCTCCGCTTTGCCGTGGCCTACTGGCACAGCTTCTGCGCCGACGGGGCGGATCCTTTCGGAGCGCCCAGCCATCCCCATCCGTGGATTACCGGCGCGAGGACCCCCATGGAAGCGGCGGAACACAAGATGGACGCGGCTTTCGAGTTCATCTCCAAACTGGGGACCGAATTTTACTGTTTCCACGACAGGGACATGGCCCCCGAAGGGGAAACTCCCCAGGAAAGCGTAAAGAACCTTCAGACGCTCACCGCGCGGGCAAAGAAATGCCAGAAAGCCGCCGGGGTAAAGCTCCTGTGGGGAACGGCGAACCTCTTTACCCATCCGCGTTTCATGAACGGCGCGGCGACCAATCCCGAATTCTCCGTCGTGGCCCTTGCCGCTTCCCAGGTCAAGGCGGCCATTGACGCCACTATTGAATTGGGGGGCCAAGGCTACACCTTCTGGGGCGGCCGGGAAGGCTACATGAGCCTTCTTAACACGGACCTTAAACGGGAAAAAGATCACCTGGCCCGTTTCCTCTCCATGGCCCGCGATTACGGGCGCAAGCAGGGTTTTAAGGGCGCTTTCTACATAGAGCCCAAACCCATGGAGCCCGCCAAACACCAGTACGACTATGATACCGAAACGGTGATAGGCTTCCTCAGACAGTACGGGCTGGACAATGACTTCCGCCTGAACATCGAAGCGAACCACGCGGAACTGGCCGGCCATGATTTTGCCCATGAGCTTGAAACCGCCGCCGCCGCAGGCCTCCTGGGTTCCGTGGACGCCAACCGG
>JAIROE010000197.1 GCA_031257715.1 Treponema sp.
GGCCCTGGCGGAAAAACGGCCTGAGCGTAAGGATAACCAGGGGGCTTTTCCGGGAAACACTGAATCTTTCGGCCTGGTATTACCTTGATCTGGTTGATTTCGACAGCGCGGGCTCCGTATCCGCCGAATATGCCCTGACCGATGCCCTGAGCCTCTCGGCGGGAAGCGATTTTTTCACCGGAGGCATTGATAACAGGGGAAATTACGCGGTTTATAGGGATCTAAACTGCGTCTGGCTGCGGGGAATCTTCCGGTTTTAACCGCCAAAAATTTTTTCGATAATTCGGCAAAATTCGATTGACATTCCGTGTTAGAATAGAGTAACATAATGTGAGTTGAAGCTAACAGCAAACAGAACAGGAGGGAGTCGTGAAAAAACTGCTGATAGTCTACTGGAGCGGTACGGGAAATACCGAAACCATGGCAAAACAGGTAGCAAAAGGCGCCGAAGAAGCCGGCGCCGAAGTTACCCTCAAAACCGCCGGAGGAGTAACGCCGGATATGGTCAAGGCGGCGGAAGCCCTCGCCTTTGGATGTCCGGCAATGGGAGCCGAAATACTTGAAGAAAACGAGATGGAACCCTTCATAAGCTCCCTGACACAGGCGGAAGTCGGAGGCAAGGCCCTGGGGCTGTTCGGCTCCTACGATTGGGGCGACGGACAATGGATGAGGGACTGGGCAGACCGCATGAAGGGACTGGGCGCGAATGTTGACGGGGAAGGGCTCATTACCCAGCTTATTCCCGATGAAGCGGCCTGCGCGAAATGCCTCGAACTGGGCAAACGCATTGTCTCATAATGAAAAAAAGCCGTTTCCGGGAGGATCCGTCCTCTCCGGGAACATTGAAGAACGGAATTTGCCGCTGACCTCTCTCGGCGGATTCAAATAATGACTGTTGGATTTCACCCATAATTCAACAGCGTTCTCCATTCTTTACCGGAAGCGCCGTGTCCTTCCTGCGTTGCACGGCGGCGCGGCGTTTCCGGTTTTTTTTACGAGGAAAAGCCGCTTGCATACGGCCTTTGAAGACGGACTCGTGCGGTTTTGCGCCCCCGTTTTATTACACAAAAAACCCGCCGCACTCTTCCCAAAAGAAGCGTGGTGGGAAGAAAGATACTTCCGCGGGGGAAACCCCCATGTGGAATTCCTCAATCTTTCCAGAGCCGGCGGCAATATCCTCATCCTCGTCTACCGGCCGGATCTTCTGGCCCTGGCGCTGGACAACCGCGAAGTACGGAGAACACTGGAAAAGCTCAACTACCCTGCGGCCGGCAGCGTTGAAGATTGCCTGGGCCATCTGTCGCGGCGCTTCCTTTCAGGAGGGGAATTTCCCCATGAAGTGGGCTTTTTCCTTGGCTATCCGCCTGAAGACGTGCTGGGATTCATACGCAACCGGGGCTCCGGCTGCAAACGCTGCGGCATGTGGAAAGTATACGGCGACGTAGAGAGGGCGGACGCCCTCTTCAGGGAATACAAACGATGCAAAGAACTGTTACTCGATTATTTTAAAGGCGGCGGGGTCTTCCCCATGGAAGAACCCGCCTGAGAAATGGAGCCTCCTTTCCCCATCCAAAAGAAAAAAATCCCCGGAAGGTTTCTTCACCCCCCGGGGACACTCCCGCTTTACGGAATAATCACCGAATAGATGGCGCTGAAGGTTCCCTTCTTCGCCGTACCGGTTTCCCAGCGGACGGCAAAATAAAGACGCTTACCCCGCATATTCTCCTCAAAGGTGAGTTTCAGGGGACTCTTGGTGGCAAACTCCGAATGTACCAGCTCCGACACCAAAGTGGGGGGCACATCGCTTATCAGCCACACCAGTTCCATGCCGTGCACCCCCTCCGGCTTTCCCCAGCGTTTCCTGTTGAAACGGCGGAAGAGGAAATACAGCACACGGGGCAGAGGAGTCAATGCTTTTACCTCCGGAATATCATCGGGGACCGGCACCGGGGACGGATGGGTATCGTGATTGGGGATTCCCATGGCCGTGCGGTCCTCGTTGGTGACAGGCGGAAAGCGCAGGTACTGATTGACAAAGGCGCGGGCCTTCTTCTTCGCCGCCTTCTTGGCGTCGTCTTTGGCTTCCGTATCCACCGTGGTGTGGGGGCCCAGGAAGTTGGAATACGCCGTGTACCAGTCGGAATAGGAGGCGGCCATTTCCGCCCGCGCCGCCTGGGGAATGTGCGTCCATTCCGGCGTAGTCCCCGTACATTTGGTATTGACGTACTGGTTCATGAACTTGAACCATTGGTCAAAGTCCGCATCATTGAGAGCAAGGTAATCTTTTGACATTGTTCTCCTCCGTTATATAAATTTTTTTGAAACCAACAGTTACCGCCCGCTCTTTCAAACGGCCGGGGCGCCCCCAAGACCCTCCGGGGCCTCCTCTACAAACATAAAATTCACCGCAAAGTCGAAAAAGTAAAAGAAGTAAAGAAATTTTGGCATTCCTTCTTCGGCTTGTTCGGCCTCGCGGTAACAATTTCTCCTGTTTCCGGCAATTTCACAACGCTTGAAAAGCACATACCGGCGTACCGCAAACATAAAAGCGCCCATATAACAAGTTTAAGCGATCTTCAGGAAAATAAAAGAGCACTTGTAAAGAATTTGAGCGATCTTTTGGGAATAAAAAGTACACTTATAAAAAGTTTAGGCGAGCTTTTGGAAATGAAAAGTGCATTTATAAAAAGTTTAAGCGGGCTTTTGGAAATGAAAAGTGCACTTATAAAAAGTTTAAGTGAGCTTTTGGAAATGAAAAGTGCACTTATAAAAAGTTTAAGCGGGCTTTTGAAAATAAAAAGTGCACTTATAAAAAGTTTAAGTGATCTTATAAAAGTTAAAAGTGTACTTAAAAAAAGTTTAAGCGGGCTTTTGGAAATGAAAAGTGCACTTATAAAAAGTTTAAGTGATCTTATAAAAGTTAAAAGTGCACTTAAAAAAAGTTTAGGCGATCTTTTGGGAATGAAAAGTGGTCTTTAGAAAGGTTTAAGAACGCTCCACAAGGGCCAAAGAGCCCCTTACAAAGGCTAAAGAGCGCCTCACAAGGGCCAAAGAGCGCCCTGCAAGGGCCGGAGAGCCCTCCACAAGGGCAAAAGAGCCCCGCACAAAGGCCGGAGGGTCCTTCACAAAGGCAAGAGAGTATCCCACAAATGCCAAAGAGCCCCTTACAAGCGCCAAAGAGCGCCCTACAAGGGCAAAGGGTCGCCCTGCAAGGGCCGGAGGGGACGCGATGGAGGGAAATTGCGGCGCGAAGGGGGCATGGGGCAATTCATCGTCATTTTACCGATGTTTCATCATTTTCACGGTCTTCACATGAAGGTTTAACAATCCCTTTGTATGTTAGAGCCATCATAAACCGCGGCGCGGCGGACAGGCTGCGCCGCCGCGATACAATCGCAAAGGAGTATTGGAACATGAAAAGAGTTCTGTTCTGTCTGCTGCTTCCTGTGGTGTTCTTCACTGTGTACGCCGTGCACGCCCAGGAGCTGAAATTTGACGGCTATCTGAACAGCGGCGTGGGACTTGTAATCACCGACAGGCAGATTGCCGATCCTTACGATTCGGCAAAAGCCAGGAGCGCCCGCCCGTACTTTACCGCCTTCGGCGTGGATTCCGAACAGTGGGGCTACCGCTTCCGGCTGAACGGCTCATGGACGAACAAGGACGCCAACGCGGGCGTCAAGTTCCGCCTGCAGGCCCAGTCGCAGAATACCGTGGCCGCAAGGGCGATAACGGTTCCTACCGCGCAGGGCTGGGTGAAGTTTCTTGACGGCGTAATCACCGTAAACGGCGGAATTGTCAACGACGGCACGTGGGAAACGGGCGATGTGTACCTTAACGACGATCTGGGCGAGGGTCTTGGGCTCTTGATGAAGCTCTCCCCCCTCAAAGGGCTCGATTTCGGACTCGGCGCGTACACAATCAGTTCCCTGGGCGGCGGGGATAACAACGCGCTGGCCCGGAGTATTGCCTCGAACACCGCCGATTTTGACGACGTGAAATACACGGTGAACCTTGCCTGGACCATGCCGGATGTGTTCAGGGCGAAGATTTCCTGGCGCAACAAAAACAGGGCCGGGGCGGCAGGAAGCGGGAACACCGTCCGGGCAACTCCCGGCCGGGACGAGAGCAGCAGGCTGCTTGTGAGCGCGGGGCTTCTTGCGGTGAAGGGCCTCACGGCTGTTGTCGCGGCCGATTTCGACAATATCCAGAGCTTTTCAACCGTGAAGACCGGTGATATGAACGCTTGGGGGGGAACGGTCGCCTCAGGCGGGAGGATCAACAACTCGGGGAAGCTCAATTTCCACGAGGCGCTGGGCTATAAGGTTTCGGATTTGAGCGTGGGCTTTAACGCTTCCCAGTTTGTTTCCTTTGCGGAAAGGGATGTTACCAACAGCTTTACCGGAATAACCACGCAGGAAAAAGTGGACGCGAGTCTTTTCTTCAATCCGTGGGTAAGCTACAGCCTGGGCAACATTGTGCCCCGGCTGGATCTTGTGTATATGATGGGAGGCGCGCCTAACGGGAGCAGCAATACTGCCGAGGGGAAATATTACCGCAGGGGCTATGATCCGAATTACACCAGGGAGACCTGGGTTTTCGGCATACGGCCTTCGGTCAAATTCAACTTCGGTTCGTGTTTCCTTGAGCTGGGGGATCTTATCAGCATTGAAGGGCAGGAAAACAAGCTCTACGGCGTTAATGTCCCCAATCCCAATATTCCCGGCTCCGAGACCCGGAAGGATTCCCGGTTTACCAATACTCTCTACGCCGACTTGAAGTGGAGTTTCTGATGTGCGGGTAACAGAACCGAATTAAAAATAGTAAAAAAAGGCTTTCCCAAAGTTCGGCTTTGGGAAAGCCGTCTTTCATGGTACGTGCCGGATCCCTGCGGGGATTGCGGTCCGGGAAACCGCGGCGGGATGTCCTGTCCGCCGCTAAATCCTCCCCAGCCGTTTTTCCACTTCCCGTGCGCTGATTCCCTTCCGGCCCGCCCAGTCTTCAATCTGTCCGTCGGCAAGGCGGCCGACGCCAAAATAGAACGAACCGGGAGCGGCAAAATACATGCCGCATACGGAAGCCACGGGAATGATCATCGCCGTTTCCGTAAGCTTGAAGCCGCAGCGTTTTTCCGCATCCAGCAGATCAAAGACTGTTTTTTTATCCCAGTGATCGGGGCAGGCGGGATAGCCGAAGGCAGGCCGTATGCCGGTAAAGGTCCCTTTGAGCACTTCCGCAAGAGACAACGTTTCGTCCGGGGCATAAGCCCACCATTCCCGCCTGACCCGCAGGTGTATTTCCTCGGAAAAGGCTTCGGTCAGGGTGTTGGCAAGGCTGGAGAGCAGTATGGAATAGTAATCGTTGTTTTGTTCGCGGTACTTCTCCGCCGTTTCGGCAAGGCCAAAACCTGCGCTGAGCGCGAAAACTCCTATCCAGTCGTGGCCGGCTCCGCCCTTAGGGGGGCGGCATCCTGTTCCGGGTTTGATAAAGTCCGCAAGGCATGAATTGGGGCCTCCGGCCAGCTTTTTTTCCTGGTTTCTGGGGAAACAAAACCGGGCGATTTCGGACATTCCGTCTCCGTAAATGACGATGTCGTCCCCGTCGGAAAGGGCGGGAAAGAAACCGGCGGCTCCGCGGAGTTCCAGGATTTTTTCCCGGACGATTCTTTCCAGAAGCCGGTTCGCTTCTTCCATCAGTTTGTCACGGGCTTTTTGCCTTTTCTCCCTGTCCACGACGGTATATGCGGAAGGATAGGTTTCTTCCGCCAGGTCCCAGGTTTGAAAGAAAGAAGACCAGTCTATATACGGGATAACGCGGTCAACGGGGTAATCGTTGAATTCAAGAATATCCTTGACCTTGGGTTCTTTGAGAATGTCAAATACCATTGGTATCTTATTTTTCCTGGCATCATCAAGGGAGAGGAGTTCAACATAACTTTTGATCTTTTCATGCCGCAATGCGGCGTCACGGTAAGATGCTTCAAGTTTTTCAAGGAAACGGTTTTTTTCCTTGCTGGAGAAAAGGGAACGGACAGCTTCCGCTGAACGGCCGGCGTCGGATACATAGACGACGGGCCCCGAATACACCGGGGCTATTCTGAGGCTGGTATGGGCAAGGCTTGTGGCGGCTCCTCCTATAAGCAGGGGGATTTTCATGTTGTGCGTTTCCATTTCCCGTGCCGTGTTGATCATCTCGTTTAATGAGGGGGTGATAAGTCCCGAAAGGCCAACGATGCCCGCGTTTCGATTCTTCGCCTCTTCGATTATTTTTTCCGCAGGAACCATAACCCCCAGATCCGTAATGTCATAACCGCCGCATCCGAGAACCAGCGAAACGATGTTCTTTCCTATGTCATGCACATCGCCCTTTACGGTGGCAAGGAGTATTCCGGGGAGCCGGGTTTTGCCGCCTTCCTCCGTTCCGGTCTTTTCCGTCTCCAGATACGGTTCCAGCGCGGCTACGGCTTTTTTCATCACCCTCGCGCTGCGGATAACCTGGGGGAGGAAGAGTTTCCCCTCGCTGAACCGGTCCCCCACTTCTTTCATTCCCCGCATAAGAACCGTCTCCACAATCTCAAGGGCACGACTGTATGCGGGCCGCAGTTCCAGCACGTCTTCTTCAATGTATGCGTCGTTGCCGTTTACCATGGCGTATATGACACGTTCTTCAGGGGGAAGATTTCTCCATTCGTTAAGGGACGTTTTCTTTTCCGCGGCAGGCTTGTCTTGCATCCTTTCCGCCAGGGCAAGAAGGCGGCCGGCGGAATCTTCGCCCCTGGTACGGCAGAGTATTATGTCTTCGGCGGCTTCCCTCAGCGCGGGATCTATTTCGTCCCAGGCAAGGAGGCCTTCCGGATTTACAATGGCCATGGTAAGCCCCGCCGCCATGGCGTGTTTGAGGAAGACCGCATGCATCGCCGCGCGTATTGTATCGTTTCCCCGGAAACTGAAGGAAAGATTCGAAATGCCGCCGGAGATTTGGGCGCCGGGACAATGCTTCCGTATCCATTCACAGGTTCGTATAAAGTCCAGGGCATAACCGTCATGCTCGGGAATGCCGGTGGCTATGGCAAGGACATTGGGATCAAAGACGATGTCCGAAGCGGGAAAGCCGTTGTTGACAAGGAGTTCCCAGGACCGGCGGGCGACTTCTGTTTTCCGTTCGTAATCGGCGGCCTGCCCCTTTTCGTCAAAGAGCATAACCACCACGGCGGCGCCGTAACGGCGGGCCAAAAAGGCGCGGCGGAGGAATTCTTCCTCCCCTTCCTTAAGGCTGATGGAATTGATCAGTCCCTTTCCCTGTACGCCTTTAAGGGCCGTCTCTATTACTTCCCAGCGGGAACTGTCTATCATCACCGGAACGCGGGCAATATCGCTTTCCTGGGATGCCAGGGCAAGGAATGTCTCCATGGTCTTTTCCGCATCCAGAAGGGCATCGTCCATACAGACATCTATCACCTCCGCCCCCGCATTAATCATTTCCCTGGCGATATTCAGGGCCTCGCCGTATTTTTCCTCTTTTACAAGGCGCAGGAATTTCCGGCTTCCGGCCGTATTGGTGCGCTCCCCTATGACGGTAAAGGAAGCTCCCCTGAGGGGTTCAAGCCCGGCAAGGAAGATCCCCTGCTGTTTTGCCGGAATTTTCCGGGGCCTGTGGGATTTTGCCCTTCCGGCGATAACGGAGATATGGGAAGGCGTGGAACCGCAGCAGCCCCCGGCTATATTGATGATGCCTTCCGCCATGTATTCTTCCAGGCGGTCCGCCATGAAGACAGGATTCTCGCCGTATTCACCGGATTCATCCGGAAGTCCCGCGTTTGGGTGGACGCTGACCAGGCAGGGGGCAAAAGCGGCAAAATTTGCCGTATAGGGTTTGAGCCGTTCAGCGCCGAAGGAACAGTTAAGGCCGATAGACCAGGGGTTTGCGTGAGACACCGATACCCAGAAGGCCTCGACCGTCTGGCCCGAAAGAAGCCTTCCGTTTTCGGAAACGCTGGCGGAGATCATAAGGGGAACGTCCCCCGATCCGATGCTTTCCCGCCTTTCTTCAAACACCCTCTGGACCGCCGCAATGGCCGCCTTGACATTAAGGGTATCGACAATCGTTTCCATGAGCAGTATGTCCGCTCCCCCGTCCAGAAGTCCCCGCGCATTGTCGTAATAGGCCGCTTCAAGCTCGTCCCATGTTACGGCCCGTCTGACGGGTTCTTTTACGTAGGGAAATATACCGGCGCTTTTTGTGGTAGGCCCCATGCTTCCCGCCACAAAACGGGGCTTTTCCGGCGTGGAGAATTTGTCCGCCGCCTTCCGCGCAAGACCCGCCGCGGCGGCGCTTATCTCGTAGGCAAGATTCCCCAGCCCATAGTCCGCAAGCGATATGGACGTGGCGTTGAAGCTGCATGTTTCAATAATATCCGCCCCGGACCGCAGATACGCCTCATGTATTCCCAAAATAACCCAGGGACTTGTTATGCACAGAAGATCGTTGCAGCCGGAAAGCGGAACGGGGTGATCGGCGAAATGCCTGCCCCGAAAATCCGCCTCGGTAAGCCTGAAGGACTGTATCATGGAGCCCATTGCGCCGTCCAGGATGATAATCCGTTCGGCAGCCATGGCGTCCAGTTGTTCCCGAATATTCATATATTAGAGTTGTTCGATAACCTCAGTTATCGAACAAATTCCTTATAAAAATAGCAAAATGCGGAGCATTTTGCAAGACTTGTTCAACAACCCGAACCCGATAGGGTTCAGTAAACAGGTTGTCGAACAAGTCCATTATACTATTACTTTAATTCGGATGATAAAAAAATAAAAGTGCGGATTCCTGACGCC
>JAIROE010000212.1 GCA_031257715.1 Treponema sp.
ATATCAGCAAGTGAATATTCATGCGTTATCATTTCTCTGCTTTGCAGCCGCTTTGCCTGAATCAACCTTATCGCTCTTGCAAAATATTCCGCAAAAATCGGCATTTTCCCCGGAATTTCCGCAGCCTGAAATAATTCCCGTCATAAAGACAATACACAGCCCTTTTCTGCTTGACAGGGCTTCGGTACTGGATATACGGAACAAAAAAGTCTCGCGGAAAAAATGAGGATCCCCGCCGCAGGCATTCTGCCCGTGCTTCGGCCTATTCCCTCGATCTTTTTTTGATCATCTGCAGCGCAATCGCCAGAAGGAGAATGATCCCCTTCACCGTATTGTTAATCTCCGTGCTCAATTCAAAGGCGTCGATGATCCGGCTCACCATGGTAAAGGACATGGTACCGAAGATGATACCCGCCACATGGCCCTTTCCGCCGGACATGCTGATACCTCCCAAAACGATGCCGGCGATGGCGTACATTTCAAAGCTGATGCCGGTATTCGCCGGGGAAACACTGCGGTTCATCGCAACATTGATAAACGAAGCGAATCCCGCAAGAAGGCCGCAGATCACAAAGAGGCTGACTTTGAGCCATTCGGTGTTGATGCCCGCGAGCCTGGCGGCCCTGGCGTTGCTTCCCAGCGCGTAGATCTTCTTGCCGTACTTGGTGGAGGTACACATGTAGGTGATCACCGCGGCCACAAGGAGGAACATCAGCCCTACAATGGGGACGGTTGCCAGGGGCGAATTGCCGAATCCGTAGTGGAAGGCGCTGAAAGAAGACAGCGAAGAATTGAGTTCGTAGAGCCTTGAATGGCTGATATACAGGGCCAGAGAACGGAAGATAAGCATGGTCGCAAGTGTAACGATGAAAGGCGGCATTTTGGCAATACCAACCAAAAGGCCGTTAAAAAGACCCGCCGCAATCCCCATACCCAAGCTCGCCAAAAGCGCGAGGAGGACATTATTGGTCGCGTTGTACACCATAACGGTAAGGCCCGATATGAGCACCAGCCCCGAGCCGACGGACAGGTCTATGTCACCCACAAGGATCACCAGGGCCATGCCGAAACCGATGATACCCAGCACGGCGCTCTGCCGCAATACCAGCATGACCCCGGACCATGTCAGGTTTTTGCTCACCAAAACAAAGGTTATAAAGATCGCGATAAAAATAATCACATAACTGTAACCGCCCCAAAATCCGAGTATGGCATCCCCCGCCCTTTGGACGGCGCGGACGGCCCCGCCTTTCTTCTCCGCCTGATTTTCCGAACCGGGAGCATCGTACCGTTCTACTCTTTCGGCATCACTCATCTCTTTTCTCCGTTTGGGTCATACAACTACCCTCTGTTACACTATCGCCGGCCGTCATACAGCCGCGGGAACCGCCGCCACAGCCGGCGGGACCGCGCCTGTAGCGTGCAGCATTACCGTGGTTTCATCCATACCGTTCCGGTCAAGAACCGCATGTACGCTGCCATGGTAAAACACCACGCACTCGTCCGCCACTTTCTCAATCTCGGGAATTTCCAGGGTGTTGACCAGTATCGTCTTGCCCTGCTCGGACAACCGCAAAATCAGCCTGTAAATTTCGCCCTTGGCCCCGACATCTATCCCCTGTGTGGGATTATCGAGGAGAAAAATGTCCGCGTTGGTGTTAAGGAGGCGGGCCAGAATGATCTTCTGCTGATTCCCGCCGGAAAGGCTCGTCACAAGATCCCGCCAGGAATTATCCTTGATATTGAGAATCTTCTTGTACTCGTTGTATTTGGCAATTTCCTTCTTTTTAAAAATATGGGGAATCCGGCCTGAAAGGGTATGCTCGGATATGTATTCATTTTCCAGAATCTGCATGAAGGGCAGGATGGAATTTTCCTTGCGGCTGGCAGGAACCATGCCGATACGGGCAACCTTCATCGCCTTGTGTATGGTAAGCCCCCGCATCTCCCTGCCCGACACAATAAATTTTCCCCCGCTGAAAGGAACGGCCCCGAACATGGCCTGCATGAGGCTGCTTGCCCCGGAGCCGGCAAGTCCCGTAAGACCAACGATCTCCCCCCGGCGGACTTTGAACGATATGTCATGAAACCCCGGCCCCGAGCAGTGATCCAGTTCCAGGATCACTTCCCCGGGATTCCGCATCTCGTATATTTCCCTGTCGGATACGTCCCTGCCCACCATGGAAGCGGTTACTTCCCTGGGGGTGGTATCGCTTATTTTCCCCGCCTTGATGAAACGTCCGTTGCGGAGCACCGTGTAACGATCCGCGATTGTAAAGATTTCGGGCATCTTGTGGGAAATAAAGATGAAGGTTATCCCCTTTTTCTGAAGACCCCGAATAATGGAAAAAAGATGCTCAATTTCACTCGTGTTAAGGGCGGTGGTAGGTTCATCCAGAATGATGAGCCGCGCCTGTACGTCAAGGGCCTTGGCGATTTCAAGCAGCTGCTTCTGGCTGGTTTCCAGATTCGCCACGAGCGCCTTGGGATTTATGTTGACCCCCAGTTCGGCAAACAGTTCCCGCGTCCGCCCAATCATGGCCCGTTTATTGAGGGTGCCGGTCCCGTACAGGATCTCCTTTCCCAAAAAAAGATTTTCAAAGACAAGCAGATCATTAAAAAGGTTGAGTTCCTGATGAACAAAGGCGACTCCGGCCTTTTCCGATTCGGCCACCGAATCGTTCTCCAGGGTAACGCCGTTTACAATGACAGAACCCGAATCCCTGGTATAGACGCCCCCCAGAATGTTCATCAGCGTCGACTTGCCGGCGCCGTTTTCCCCAAGCAGGGCGTGTACTTCTCCCCGTCTTGCGTTTAATGAAACATCTTCCAGGGCCTTCACGTTTCCGCCGAAGGT
>JAIROE010000255.1 GCA_031257715.1 Treponema sp.
GTATTCCATTTTCCCGAAGAGAAACCGGATGCGGTCGCTCACCGCCGCGAAGGTGTTCTTTACGGCGGGCATGAGATCCCATTTGTTGAGGACCAGGATAAGCCCCCTTCCCCTTTCGCTTGCAAGGGCGGCGATTTTTTTATCCTGATCGGAAAGCCCCTCTTCCGCGTCCATCACAAGAAAAACAATATCCGCGCTGTCAATGGTTTTAATCGCGCGGTTTACCGAGTAATATTCGATGCTTTCGGTCACTTTGCTTTTGCGGCGTATCCCCGCGGTATCCAGAACCTGAAAGGAGCGCCCCTTCCAGAAAAAACTCCCTTCAACCACATCGCGGGTAGTGCCGGGAATTTCGCTGACAATGGAGGCGGCGGAAGACGTGAGCCGGTTTGAAAGGGAAGACTTTCCCGTATTGGGCTTTCCCAAAAGGGCTATCCTCACCGGCCGCGACTCTTCCCCCGCCTCGCGGACGCCGGAAAAATCAAGCGACTGGACAATCGCCTTTTCAAGCTCCTCGATATGATCCCCATGCTCCGCGGAGATCATCAAGAATTTGCCGAATCCACGGGAAAGGAGATTCCACGCATCCCCTTCCCGGCGCCCCCCTTCGGTCTTGTTAACCACCGTGATAAGTTTATCACGAGAGGGCCGTAAAAGGGCGATAAATTCCTCATCCTCCGGGGTCAATTCCCCCGCCTCAAGGACAAGGATCACCAGATCGGCCTTCTTTACGGTCTCAAGCGTCCTCTTCACGACAAGGCCGTCCAGCGCCTGTGCGTCCCGCTCCAGAGTGAAGCCGCCGGTATCGACAAGCCGCAGCTGTTTCCCCAGGATCACCGCGCCGGCCTCCACCGGATCACGGGTAACCCCCGGCGCCGGATCGGTAATGGCCCGCCTTTTTTTGAGCAGCCGGTTAAAAAGGGTAGACTTGCCTACATTGGGCCGTCCGGCAAGCGCCACCAGGGGAAGGGCGCGCGCGCCGGGTACGGGATCTTTTTCCGCTGAATTTTCTTCCATACGATTAATCCTGAACAAAACCTCAAACTTGGCCGGGGGAAGTTCCCCTGCCCCCGGACGGCGCAAAGGCCCCTAAAGAAGGCGGCGCTGTTCCATCCACGTTCGAAGCAGCGCGGCGTTTTCCGAAGCGGAACGGCCTTCAAGCAGCTCCTGGGCAAGGAGGCGGCATTCTTCGGCCTTTACTTCCCTGACGACCCGTTTGACGGCGGGAATGGACGGGGCGGCCATGCTGAATTCATCAAGGCCAAGCCCCACAAGCGCCGCGGTAAATCCGGGGTCCCCGGCCATCTCGCCGCACATGGCGGCCGTAATACCGGCGTCATGGGCGGCGTCCACGGTCTTTTTGATAAAGCGCAGCACCGCGGGGTGAACCGGCCGGGCAAGATAACTGACCCGCTCGTTGCCGCGATCCACCGCCAGCGAATACTGGACAAGATCGTTGGTTCCTATGGAGAAGAAGCCGGATTTTTTTGCGAGTATGTCCGCCGTCATGGCGGCGGAAGGAACCTCTATCATGGTTCCCGTTTCAATATGTTCGGCAAAGGCGCAGCCTTCAAGGCGGCATTCGGCCTTGGCCTCCTCCAGCAGAACCAGCGCCCGCTCCAGTTCCTCAAGACCGGAGATCAGGGGAAACATGATGCGCACGTTCCCGGCGGCGCCGGCCCGCAGTATGGCCCGCAGCTGGGTCTTGAACAGATCGGGAAGGGCCAGCGAAAAACGTATCGCGCGCCAGCCCAGAAGGGGGTTTTTTTCATCGGCGGGCTGAAAATCGGACAGTATCTTGTCGCCCCCGATATCCACCGTCCGAATCGTGACGGGCAGATCCCCCATGGCGGCAAGCACCCTGCTGTACGCCTCAAACTGAACTTCCTCGCCGGCCGCCTTGCCGGGGGCAATAAAAAGAAATTCGGAACGGTAAAGACCGATGCCCTGCGCGCCGTACCTGACGGCCGTTTCGGCCTCCTCGGGGATTCCGATATTCGCCTTGAGCACAAGAAGCCGGCCGTCAAGGGTCTGTGCGGGAAGATCCCGCATGGCAAGGAATTCATCGGCCTTTTTCCGGTATTTTGTGGTCTTTTCCTCGTACTTTGAAAGAACCTCCTGTCCGGGGTTGATGATAACTTCCCCGGAAGTACCGTCCGCGGCAAGGATGTCGCCACAGGCAATTTCGGAGGTGGCGGAAGAAAGCCCCAGCACGGCGGGAATATTAAAGGCCCTGGCAAGTATGGCCGTGTGACTGGTCCCCCCGCCCATGTCCATGATGATGGCCTTGACCTTTTCCCTGTTCATGGCCAGAACGTCGGAAGAGGACAGATCGCGGGCAACGACGATACAGTCATGTTCAAGACCGGCAAGGGAGACCCTTTTTATCGAAAGCAGGCGGAAGAGGATGCGTTTGGAAACATCGTTAATATCCGTTACCCGCTCCCGGAAAAGCGGATCGGGGGAACAGGCCATCTTCCCCGCAAGCTCCCGCGCCGTTTCCCAGACCGCCCATTCGGCATTTTGCAGCCCTTCCAGAACCCGCTTTTCAAGCTGGCCCGAAAAATACGGATCTTCAAGCATCATAAGGTGGGCCTGGAAAATGGCGGAATGTTCGCCGCTCATCTCCTTTTCCGCCCATTCAAGAATGCCGCGCAGATCTTTTCCGGCCTCTTCAACCGCTTCCCTCAGCCGTTTCAGTTCCGGGCCGGACTGTTCCCCGGTAAGGCTGTACCGGGGAATCTCCGGAATGTCATTATCCACATACAAAAAAGCCGCGCCGACGGCAATGCCCGGCGACGCGGGGATTCCGGTCATGATCTTCATGTACTTAGAAGATAGTCTAAAAACAGGCTAAATATCAACCGGCGTGCCGGGTGATATTTAGCTGGGGGGCAATTCGCTACGCGAATTGCCGGGGAGTTTGGTCAAACGCCTGCGGCGTTTGACTGGGGAGTTTTGGGGGGCAAGGCCCCCCAACACCAACGGCCCTGGGAGGGGGCACGGTATAGTCGGGGTTATCGGGGGGTTGTGGCGTAT
>JAIROE010000273.1 GCA_031257715.1 Treponema sp.
GGACCCGGCGTTTAACATTTACGCGATGAACGAAGCGGGAAAGATCTACAAGGAGCTCAATCCCAACGTGACGGTGAATGTGGTGGAAACGTCGTGGAATGACGTTCAGCAAAAGCTGATCACCGCCCTCGGGGCAAACCAGACCGCGAGCCTTCCTGACATACTGCTCATGCAGGATAACGCCATGCAGAAAAACCTCCAGACCTATCCCGGCGCCTTTGCACCCGTTGGCGGCAAGATTGACATGAGCAAGTTTGCCAAATCCAAAGCCGATTACGGAAGCATGGACGGAAAATATTACGGCGTCCCTTTTGACAACGGCGCCACCGCGACTTTCCTGCGCCAGGACATCGTAGAGCAGGCGGGGCTTAAAGTCGAAGACTTTAACAACATTACATGGGAGCGCTTTAGCGAACTGGGCAAGATCGTAAAACAGAAGACCAATATCGCCATGTTAACCACCAACGCTACCGGGGGGCCTGAACTTATCATGATAATGCTTCAGGGCGCAGGCACCTGGTTCTTCGATCCCCAGGGGAAAACCTACATCAACAACAATCCTGTTCTGAAAAGGGCCATTGAAATCTTCATAGATATGGCCAATTCGCAGGTTCTGCTTCTGGCGTCCGACTGGAACGAATATATCTCCACCATCAACAACGACAGGACCGCCTCTACCATACAGGGCTGCTGGATCATCGGATCAATCGTCGCCAATCCCGCCCATTCAGGCAAGTGGGCAATGGTTACTACGCCGAAGTTCGCAAACATTGATTCCGTAAACTATTCAAGTCAGGGCGGCTCGGGCTGGATGGTCCTTTCCAGCTCCAGAAACATCGACACCGCAATTGACTTTTTGGGAAAGACTTACGGGGGAAGCACGAAGTTCTATGAAACCATACTGCCGTCATCCGGGGCCATCGCCACATGGCTTCCCATGGCGCAGTCAAGCGTGTATGGTGCGCCCCATCCTTTCTTTGGAGGACAGAAAATCTACGAAGAACTAATCGGCTACATCGGAAATGTTCCCCAAGTCAAATACGGACTTTTCAACTACGAAGCAAGGGACGAAGTGACCAAAGGCATGATGGCCATCATACAGGGCACCAGCAGCGTTCAGGCGGCCCTTGACGCCGCTCAGAGAAACGTGGAATTTATTGTTAACCAGTAACCGGGTCAAAACGGCCACGGCTGTTTTGACTGATCTAAAACAGCCACGGCTGTCCGGGCTGATCCAAAACAGCCTCCTGGCTGTTTGCGGACAGGGGGAGAGGTGATGCGAAAAGGGATTGTGCTTTCAAAAAAATATGCGCGCTGGGGCTGGTTCTTTGTTAGCCCCGCCGCGGCGCTTATTTTTATTCTTTCCTTTTATCCCATGGTGTACGCTTTTATCCTGTCGCTGCAGTCCGGGCTGGGAAACAACCTCCGCTTTACGGGATTAAAAAATTATATCAGGCTTTTTCAGGACCCGATCTTTCCCCAGGCGGTGATCAACGTTTTCATCTATCTTGTCATTCAGGTGCCGATCATGCTGTTTCTGGCGCTGATTCTTACGTCAGTGCTTAACAACAGGGATTTGAAATTCAAGGGGCTTTTCAGAACCATTGTTTTTCTGCCCTGCGCCACCGCGCTGGTTTCTTCGGCCCTGATCTTCAAGTCGTTTTTTTCTCTCGACGGCATCATCAATTTTTTCCTTGTAAAAACACATATCGTCGAAAGTCCCGTCGGTTTCCTTACCAACGCATTCTGGGCGCGGTTCATCATCATCCTTGTCATTACCTGGCGATGGACCGGATACAACACGATCTTTTATCTTGCGGGGCTGCAGAACATAGACACGTCCGTATACGAAGCCGCCCGTATAGACGGCGCGTCTTCCGTGCAGCAGTTCTTCCACATTATCCTGCCTCTTCTGCGGCCGGTGATTCTTCTTACCACGATCATGTCAACAAACGGGACGCTCCAGCTTTTTGACGAAGTGCGCAGCATCACGATAACGGGAGGACCGGGTACGGCGACATTAACAATTTCCCTTTATATCTACGACATCCTTTTCAGAAATGTTACACAGTTCGGATACGCCGCCGCGGTTTCCTATTCAATTTTGATCATGGTGGCAATCCTGTCGTTGATTCAACTGAAAGCGGGGGGACAAGGCATTATGAGAAAGGGCAAATATGTTTCCAGGACGGTGATGTACGTTTTTCTTGTTGTAATCTGCGTTTTTTCCGCCTTCCCTTTTGTATGGATGCTTTCCGCGGCCACGAACCGGAGCATAGACATCATACGGGGAAAGTTATTTCCGGGAACATGGATTGTTGAAAATTTCAAGACATTGATAAAGACGGTCGATCTGGGCCGGACCTTCTGGAATTCCGTGCGGAATTCCATCGCAGGCACGCTGGGCAGCATATTTATCTGTTCCATGGCGGGCTACGGATTTCAAATCTACCGAGATCGGGCCAAGGACAGGCTCATGTCCGTACTGCTGCTTTCGATGATGGTCCCCTTCGCCTCGGTCATGGTGCCCCTGTACCGCATGTTCAGCATTGCGAAGCTTCTTGACACGACGGCGGGTTTCATTCTTCCATCGCTTTCCACCGCTTTTCTCATTTTCTTTTTCAGACAGAGCAGCATGTCCTTTCCCAATGAAATTGTGCAGGCCGCAAGGGTGGACGGACTCGGCGAATTCGGCATATACGCCCGGATCTACTTTCCCGTCATGGCGCCGACTTTTGCCGCGGCGGCCATTGTGTCATTTATGGCAAACTGGAATAACTATTTGTGGCCTCTCATTATCATGCAAAAACAGGAAAGCAGAACCATGCCAATGATGCTCGCCGGCCTTACGGCAGGCTACGTTACCGATAACGGCATCCTCATGCTGGCCGTCACGATATGTACCCTGCCTACGGTGATACTCTTCTTCACCCAGCAGAAACGCTTTGTGGCAGGCATCCTGGGATCGGTCAAATAGACCCGGATCGATTCGCAAGCCGTATGATCTCGAACCTGTCCTTGACGCCGAGTTTTGAATAAATCGTGCTGACCTGATTGCGCACCGTCTGCACTGCGAGGTTAAGCTTTTCGGCAATTCCTTCGTTGTCGTAGCCGGTTGCGATAAGGGTGAAGATTTCCCGCTCACGGTTGGTAAGATCCGTAAGCCACTCGAAAGTCCCGTTTTCCTTTTCTCCGCCTGCCCCGCGGAGAGGCGCCCTGTTCCCGCCTGATTTCCGTTCGCCCCGGTACAATTCCTCCACCAGCATCCGGGCGATCTCGGGGGATATCTGCATGATGCCGCTCCGCAGTGCCCGGATCGCGGCAATGAGCTCCGTGGGGGAAATGTCCTTGAGCAGGTAACCCGATGCGCCGGCAAGCAGGGCGGACCGTACGAGCGCGTCTTCGTGATAGGTAGAGAGCATGATGATCTTGATCCCGGGCTGCCGGGGCTTGATGAGCTTCACCGCCTCGACGCCGTCCATTTCCGGCATTCGTATGTCCATGAGAATTACATCAGGTTCCATCTCCGCGGCCATGGCGACGGCCTCCCTGCCGTTCAGCGCTATGCCCAAAACGGCAAGGTCGCGGGCGTAGTTGTTGAGAAAGGTGCGGAGACTTTCGGCAAAGAGTATCTGATCATCGGCAAGCAGTATCTTCAATTTATCCATAGCCCCTCTTCCCCCTTTTCAGGCGCTTTCGCCGTTTTGCCGGGAAACCGTAACCAGCGGAATCTCCACATTCAGGCGGAAACCGCCGTCTTCGGGAGAATACGCATCGAAAGTTCCGCCTATTTCCCTGAGCCGCTCCTCCATTCCGGCCAGCCCTATGCCCTTGACAATCTGCCGGGCGCCTCTCCCGTTGTCGCTTACCGTTATGGAAAGGCTCTGGGGAAATTCCCAAAACTGTATGCCGATGCGGCCCGCCTTTCCGTGGCGCACCGCGTTGGTAAAAGATTCCTGTACAATACGGGAAAGGACGGAATTGACCGTAAGCCCGTAATCGTGCCGCATGTTGCCCGCTTCTATTTCAACATTGATACCCGTCACTTCCTCAAAAATATCTTTCATCTGATAAATGGTATCTATTCCCTTTGACGCGGGTTCCCGTATCTCCCGTATCATGTGGAGAATTTCCCTGGTGCGTTTGAGGCCCTCCTGCGCCTGATTGAGGATCATGTGAAAAGTTTCCCGCGCCCTTTCCCCTTCCATGTTTTCCTGACTCATGGCAGCATTGCTCAGGGCGATGATATTGGCGAACACATAGCCGCAGCTGTCGTGAAGATCGCTGGTAAAGCGGAGCCTGTCCTTTTTGACTGCCTCTTCACCGGAATTTTTTACATACTCCTGAAGGCAGTGGTTAAAAAGCAGCATTTGGGTGCCTACCAGATTCAGATGGGAAACCATGGCCTCGCTGTTCGTATATTTTTCCGAGAGAACACGTATCGCAAAAGACATCGCCGCAAGGACGCCCGGATAGAGAAACAGGAGAAACGTCTCTCCAAACCCCGGACCGGAAAAAACAAGCGTTCCCAGCGCCGCGCCGAGAAATTCCGGATGAAAAGACAGGAAACTGAAAAGGGCCGACGCTCCCAGCGCCGCGCCCATTCCCCATGCGGGCGAAAAGGAAACGGCGGCAAGAAACGTAAAGGCGCTGTACAGGCAGAGCTTGACGGTGAGCGTGTCGTTAAGGACATAACCCGCGATAACCGCCACGGTCAAGGCAATGACAAAGAGAAGGCCCCGCAGCATAAAGCCGGTACCCGTCAGTATGACGCCGGCAGGCGGGCTTGAGTCCCTGCCGGACAAAAAGAAGCAGCCGTAGAGGGAAAGGGCGGAAAGAATCCACGGGACATAGAAGTTCACATAAAAAAGAACGCGGTTGGTCTCTTCCCGGGCATCAAAGAAAAGCGGCAGAGTCACGCCGATCCCGGCGTATTTTACGGTAAAGGCCGCGCCCGCCGCCAGAAAAAAGACGGCGGCGCACAGGGCCGGCAGGGTTCTGGAAAGGAAACGGGATATATCCATGAAACGCTCCATGTTCATTATACCCTTCCGGTTCCCGTCCTGTCAAAAAAGAAGGCGCCGGTGACAAAAACGCCGGCCCCGGACATGTTGCGGTAATTTTCGATAACGGTTACACTTTTTTAATGCCTCGTCAACGCGGGCCTTATTCGGGCGTCCTTTTTGTTATTTACGGAAATATGGTCCTCTACGGTTTTGTGCAGACCATGCGGGGAGTCATCTATCCATTGATGAAAAATAATTTTGCCGTCTCCTACAGCCGGCAGGGGTTTATGGTCTTCCTTGTTTCCTGTACCTCGGTTGCGGCCTGCGCCGCCGCGGGGATCTTTCTTAACCGCTTCGGCTTCAGAAAATCCATAGCTGCGGGTTTTGCGGCGGTACTTGCCGGAATGGCCTCTTTCCTGGCCGCCCCCCAAAGCGGCGCGGCGGCGGGTTTCCCGGTGATCGCGGGCATGTTTATCCTGATTCAGGCGGGGCTGGGTTTTTTTGAGATAGGTCTCAACGGAATGGGGGCAAAAACCTTCACAAAAAAATCCGCCCTTATGATGAACCTGCTTCATTTTTTCTACGGCATGGGGGCCATTCTGGGACCCGCCTTCGCGGGTTTTGTCGCAAACGGACTGGGCCTCAACTGGCGTCTTGTTTACCCCATCGGCCTTATCCCCACCGCCGCCATGGCGCTTGTCACTTTTTTCGTGATGCCCAAAGATCCGCCCCCGGCCGGTGCGGATCCCGGACCGGTCCCGGCGGACACTGCGGGCAAGAGCGGCGCGGGCAGGACCGCCGCGAACGGTTTCACCTTCTGGTCCGCCCTCAGAGAGCCCATGGTATGGCGTTTCGGCATTATCCTCGGCCTTGCCAGCGCCGGGGAAGTGAGCACCGCCAACTGGAGCGGCCTCTATCTGCAGGATGTCTACGGGTATGATCCCAAGAC
The DNA here is from genome assembly GCA_031257715.1 of Treponema sp. Next base: position 5,956 of record JAIROE010000273.1, read on the forward strand.
CACAGGCGCCGCGTTTCTGTCGCTGTTCTATATTTTCTACACCACCGTCCGGCTCTTTGGCGGCTTTATCATTGAGAAGACGGGCTACTTCAAAAGCCTGCTCTTTGCGGCCGGCGCCATTGTCATTCTGTTTGCCGCGGGATTCTCCCTCGGCAGAAACGGCATCTGGATACTCCCCTTTACGGGACTGTTCCTCGCCATAATCTACCCCACCGTGCTTGCGGTAAACATACGTATTCTTGGGGAAAGGGCCCAGACCGCAGGCAGCGCGATACTCGTCATCGCTTTTTCACTGGGCGGGATCATACAATTTTTGATAGGGCTGACCAACCGCTATCTGGGTGAAGCCTGGGGCTACAGAAGCTGTATAGTGTACACAACGGTTATGGGAATCCTCCTCTGGAGGCTGTCACGCATAATTTTTTTATGTAAATGAGCCTCCGCGGAGCAGAGCTCCGCGGTATCCTTAGCGATGCATTAGTTCGAACGGAGGCTCGTTCGAGAGGAAGTTTATAATACCCTCCCCCGCGCAAGCGGGCTCTTGGGTTTAATACCAAATTTTTGTAATCGTTGCTTTATTCAGCCGGAGCAGAGCGCGAACCGGAGGTTCGACGGGGTATTAAACCAGACTTTCGAATAAAAAAAACGGTTCCCCGTAAAATTCCTGTTGTTTTTTTGCAAAAAGTAGGGAATAATATTATAATATGAGCCTGTTTCAAAACATACGGGTTTGAAACAGCTTCCTTAGATTTAAGGGAAAAAGCGGCCGGACTTTAGTCCGATTTGACCGCTTTTTCCAAGAGGTTGTTTCATCAGACCTTTTGGTCGGGCCTGTAACATTTTACGGGTAAATTCCTTCCTTTTTTCCCTCTCGTGAG
>JAIROE010000280.1 GCA_031257715.1 Treponema sp.
GAGGACATCGAAATCAACCGCATGATCCTGACGGAACTCCTGGCGGAAACCGGCGTGATGATTGACGAGGCGGCGGACGGTCTTGAGGCGGTTGAAAAGTTTGGGGCCTCGCCTGAGGGGTACTATTGTTTCATTTTCATGGATCTCCTGATGCCGCGCATGAATGGCTGCGAGGCCGCCATGAAAATCCGCGGCATGAACCGCGCGGATGCCGCCTCGGTGCCCATTGTCGCGCTTTCGGCCAATGCGTATCAGGAAGACATCAACAAGGCGATTGAGGCCGGAATGAACGGACATCTCGCAAAACCGGTAGACTTCGCCGCCCTGATGCGTACTTTGGCGGAAAAAATCCCCTGATACAGGGGGACGGAAGGCGCGTAACCTGTTTTTTTACGCGGTGTACAGTTTCCGCAGCCGGGTGATGTCCGCCCCGAGTTCCGTTTCCAGATAGCGTTCAATGCCGCCGAACATTCCGTCAATATGGTCAAAAGCGGCGTCAAGGTAGCTCCGCCTTACCGTCATGAAGGGCTCAATTCCGGGGTCCCCGTCAATGAGGGCCCGGTATTTTCCCGCGAGGCATTCGGCGGAAAGAAGGTAATCGCGGTACGCCTGCTCACGTTCAACGCCCAGGGCCAAAAGGAGCAGGGCCGCAGCAAGGCCTGTCCTGTCTTTTCCCGCGCTGCAGTGGAAGAGGAGGGGAGTGTTCTGCCCGTAGGCAAGAATGGCGAAAAATTCCCTGTAGTGGGGACGGGCGTCTTCGGCAAGGCGGCGGTACAGCTTCTCCATGAGGCCCTCCCCGGAAGCGTCCCCTCCTTCCCGCGAAAGGGCGATCATGCTGCCGGCGTCTATGGGAAGTTCCACCCTGAGCCTCACCGTGCCTATGGCGCAGTCCGGGCTTTTTTCCTTTTCCTCGCCGCTTCTAAAATCCACGACGGCCGCAATTCCCAGTTGTTCAAGGACGGCCCTGTCCCCCTCCGAAGGATCGCAAAGGTCCCCCGCCCGGTACAAAAGGCCCCGCCGCACAAGGCGGCCGTCCGCCGCGGCAAAACCGCCCAAATCCCTTACATTGAAAAGCCGTTCCAGGGGAACAATGCCCGTATCCATGAAAGCTCCGTTTCAAAGAGGAAATCCCCGGAAACATGAGTTTTTGGGGGTCCCTTCTATTCATTTTTTAAAAAAACCTGTATAACTACCATAAAATGGAATTTAGTGAATTAAACCTGCACCCCGATCTGCAAAGGGGTATTGCAGAAGCGAACTATACCACCTGCATGCCCGTTCAGGAACAGGTGCTTACCCGTGCTTTCGGGGGCCAGGACCTGTACGTCCAGTCGCAGACGGGAACCGGAAAAACCGCCGCGTTTCTCATCGTCATCTTCCAGCGGCTCCTTACCGAGGATCTTCTGGCGGGGAAGAAGGCCATCATCATGGTTCCCACCCGGGAACTCGCGGTCCAGGTTGAGGAAGAAGCGAAGCTTCTTGGGAAGTACCTTCCCGTCAAAACAGGCAGCTTCTACGGGGGCGTCGGCTATACCCAGCAGCAACAGCTTCTGCGGGATAATGTCCAGATCCTTGTCGGGACTCCCGGCCGCGTCCTGGATCTTAACAAATCGGGCCGCATGAACCTCATGGACATTGCTTTTCTGGTGCTGGACGAGGCCGACCGCATGTTCGATATGGGATTTTATCCTGATCTGCGGAAACTCATCAAGGTAGTGCCGCCGGCCGACCGCCGCCAGACCATGCTTTTCAGCGCCACCCTCAATGCGTGGGTAAAGAACCTTGCATGGGAGTACACCAAATCACCCTTTGAAATCGAGATAGCCCCCGAAATCGTCACCGTTGATGAAGTGGAACAGACGCTTTATCATGTTCCCTCGCAGGACAAGATGAAGTTCCTCTTGGGGATACTGGCCCGGGAAAAGCCCGAAAGCGCCATCATCTTCTGCAACACCAAGCGCTACACCGAGATCGTGGCAAAGCGCCTTCGCATCAACGGCTACGAATGCGAATTCATCATTGGGGATCTGCCCCAGAGCAGACGGCTTAAAATCATCGAGGATGTAAAGGCCGGAAGGATCCGCTACCTTGCCGCCACCGATGTTGCCGCCCGGGGCCTCGATATTGAAGGGCTTGCCATGGTGGTGAACTACGATCTTCCCGTTGAGGCGGAAAACTACGTTCACCGCATAGGCCGCACCGCCAGGGCCGGAAAAACCGGCAAGGCGGTCACGCTTGCAAGTGAGCAGGATGTTTACGAGCTTCCGGCCATCGAGCGTTATATAGGCAAGAAGATCCCCGCGGAAAATGCCGGCGAAGATCTGTACATCGAAGACAAGAGCGCCGGCATGAACATACGCACCGAAATGTACGAGGAACGTTCTTCCCGTCCGGGCGAAGGCCGGCGGCCGCGGGGGCGCGGATTCAGGGAGGAGCGGGGAAGAGAGGGGACCCGCGGCCGCGGGGAAAAACCGCACGGCGAAAGGTCCCGTATGGGCAGGCATGAGCATACAGACAGGCATGACCACGCGGACAAACACGGCGGCCCGCATCCCGGCAGGGGCGAACGCGCTCCGGCCGAAAGGCGCGCCCCCGCCGAAAGCCGCGCACCCGCCGGGGGCCGGGAAAAATCACCGGGAGGGCCGGATCTTTCCCGCCTTTCCACCGGGGAACGCATGGCCTACTACCGGCAGAAATACGGGCGGGAACAGGACAGGCCCGGCGGCGGCCGCGCCGCCAAAGGCGGGAAAAAGCCCCCCGCGCCGGGCGGCCCCCGGGGTGAAAAAGGATCCGGCGGGAAAGGCGCGCGTACAGACGCCGTCCGCGAACGCGCCGGAATTACCGCGAAAAAGGGCGGAACGCCTGATTCAGGCGCTCCAAAGGAAAAGAAGGGTTTTTTCTCCCGGCTCGCCGGTTTATTCAGGAAAAAATAGAGTTGTTCAATACCTTCAGTTATTGAACAAGTCCAATGGAGTTTTACAGGTGATTACCGTTACCGATCTCAGTCTTGGCTTTGGAGAGCGAATCCTCTTTAAAGATGTCAATCTTAAATTCACCCCCGGCAACTGTTACGGCGTCATAGGCGCCAACGGCGCGGGAAAATCAACGTTCCTGCGTATACTTTCGGGCGAGACGGAACAGGACAAGGGGGAAGTCTCGGCAGGGACGGGCCAGCGCATCGCCGTCCTGCGCCAGGATCACTTCGCCTTTGAGGAACATCCGGCGATGGAAACGGTGATCATGGGCTACCCCAAACTGTACGCCGTCAGGAAGGAACGGGAGGAGATCTACGCGAAGGCGGATTTTTCCGAAGAGGACGGCATGAAGGCAAGCGAACTGGAGGCGGATTTTGCCGACTTGGGCGGCTGGGAGGCGGAAGCCCAGGCGGGCCGGCTCCTTTCGGGCCTGGGCCTTGATGAGGAAGACCACGGAAAGCGGATGGCCGATCTTGACGAATCGAAGAAGGTCCGTGTCCTTCTTGCCCAGGCGCTTTTCGGGAATCCCGACATATTGCTTCTTGACGAACCGACCAACGGCCTCGATTTGGAATCGATTTCCTGGCTGGAAGACTTTCTCATTGATTTTCCCAATACGGTGATCGTCGTTTCGCACGACCGCCATTTCCTCAACGCCGTATGCACCCATATCTGCGACATCGATTACGGCAGGATCACTGCTTATTCGGGCAACTACGATTTCTGGTACCAGATGAGCCGTATGCTCCAGCGGCAGGCGCGGGAACAGCAGAAGAAGA
>JAIROE010000094.1 GCA_031257715.1 Treponema sp.
AAAGAAGAAAATCACCGGTCCCAAACGGCAATTCATTGCCGCCATGAACCCGGACTATTTGTTTACCGTACTCTTTGAAAAGTAAATGCAGGAGCCCTGGGCTTTATCCGGTCCGGATTGACACGGTCGGACTTTAGTCCGCCACCACTGCGGACAGACCACTTCAGGCCGGTATATCCTCACTTTGACCACCTCCGGCCGGATTTCCCTGTTTTCCCTCCTCAACAAGACCCGCCGCCGGACTTTCACCGCACTCAAGATCATCTCCCCGGGCCTTCCCTTCCCCCTCAGAACGTTCCACCATGATAACGGCGGCGAATGTATCAACCATGTTATCACAGACTGGCACCGCGACCCCGCCTGCCCCGTCCCCTTTATCCGCTCCCGGGGCCACCAGAAACATGACAATTGCCTCGTCGAACAAAAAAACAGCACCTGTGTCCGCCAGTACATCGGCTATGACCGCCTTGAGAAGGCGGCCCTCTTTGCCGGGGTCTACCGTCCCCTGGTCCCCCTCCTCAACTTCTTCATGCCCGCTATGAAGCTTGCAAGCAGAGTAAAGGCCGGTTCCAAAGAAATAAAAAAATACGACAAACCCCGCAGCCCTTGCCAACGCGCCTCCCGGAAGAAAACCGGCGGTTTACAGTTGCTTTTTGCCAAACAGGGTTGTTCGATAATCTCGGTTATCGAACAAATTCCTTATAAAAACGGCAAAATGCGGAGTATTTTGAGAGATTTGCAAGCCAACCGAAGGTTAACGGATAACCCGAACCCGGCAGAGTTCAGTAAAACAGGTTGTCGAACAAGTCCAATGAAGCATTTCGGACGGCCGGATTGCGCCACGTTAAATCCAACCACAGGGGAACGTTTGCCTCATGTAAAAATCCAGCCATGGGGACAGTCTTCCTCCAGACAGATCCAAGAGGAACAAATGGGGTTTATCATACCGGAGAAAAAAAGAGTACGGCACAGTTCGCCTTCCCGCCGCCATACGGCCGGAAAAGACGAAAAATCGCGTATCTTGATGGGTATCCGGCCCTCTCGGGCAGCAAAAGCCGGAAATACGCCTTCTTCACGCTCAACCATACCTGAAAAACATCCCTTCGCCTCTGCCGGATGCCCGGACCATCAGGGGCACCGTCGTTGAAAAGACCGGAAGATGCGGGTCTGTCAGCTCTCCCGTGACACCGTGGTCACAGCCATGCCCGAATTGGTGTGGAAAAACTTCAACCGGCCCCGCAGAAAACCGTTCGTCATCTTCCTCCGGCAGAAGTCTGCCCTCATCTACGCCGGATTACGCGCTTGGAAGGGGGCATTGTGACGATTGACGCGATGGGGTATCAGCACAAGATAGCCGGCCGGATTGTGGGGAGGAAGGCGGATTATCTGTTTTTGCTGAAAGGGAACTCGATTAAGACTATTTTTAAAAATTATATATAATTTAGACGAATTATGATTTATAGCCTGGTAATTATTTTAATTTAATGATAATATCTATTTTATGCCTATAACGGCGAAACGGTATACGGGATAAATTTTCAATTTTTTTCGTATGAAAATCAGGTTTTTGAAGGAGATTGTTTGTGATGAAAAGAAAGATGCTGCCTGGGGGGTCCGGGCCGTTTTCGGTGTTGATGCTTCCGGTATTTGCATGTCTTGTATTTTCCGGATGTGAAAACGCGACATCCAATCCGGCGGCGGGTTCGACATTTACCCTCTCGGGGGTGTTTAATTTCAGGGATCTTGGGGGTTACGCGGCGGCAGAGGGCAAACTTGTCCGTCACAACCTCATCTACCGTTCCGATGAACTGTCGGGGCTTTCGGATCCGGACATCAGAATCCTTGAATGGCTCGGGATCAAAACCGTGGTGGATTTCCGTACCGATAAAGAGAAGGCGTCAAACGGCCCCGACATACTGCCCAAAGGGGCGAGACTCGTGGAAATTCCCATTATCGCCGGTGATTTAAATTATACCGCCGCCGCGGCAAGAAGCGCTGCGGACAATACCGCGTATATGATCTCGCTGTATTCCGACGGCGCGGGTTTGGGGCCAAATGACGCTCCGTCAAACCTTGTCGACAACTACAGGGACAAATACGGTCAGTTTTTCAGACTGCTTGCCGATCCGGCAAACCTTCCCCTGGTATTTCACTGTTCCGCGGGAAAAGACAGAACCGGCTATGCGGCGGCCCTTTTTCTCTGGGTCCTCGGCACGGACAGGGAGATCATCATGCATGATTATCTCCTTTCTGCCTTCAATATCGTAGACAAATACGAACCCATTGTGAGGGCGCTGAAAAATATCCCCATGTTCGCCAACGGCGATATCGGTCCGCTGACGACAGTTAAAAGGGAATATATGGAAGCCTCCATCAACAGGATAGAAACCGAATGGGAAACGATAGAGAACTACTTTACCAACAGGAAAAGTCCGTCATATCCCTACACGAGCATAAAAGAGGGACTTGGGCTTACTTCACGGGAACTCGGCGCCCTGCGCTCCATTTATTTGAAATAACACGAAAAAGAGACAAGGAGACATCGATGAAAAAGACACTGTTGATAAGCCTTGCGGCTTCCGTACTGATTACCCGGTTTGCCGCGGCGGACACCGCCCAAACTCTTCCCCAGGGGATGGGCCGCGTGTATATCGCCCCCACATTTTTCTTTGCCCCCGGACATTATGATAACGACATGGTCTACAGTTCATACCGGTCAGGAGAAGGCCGTACCATGGGCGGAAATCTTGGCTTTGCCGCCGAATACGGTATTTTTGACTGGTGGACACTGGCTTTCCGCTGGGCACCCGGTTGGAATTTCGCCTCAAAGATAGACCTGGACAACACCGCCTCCAGCGGCGGTCACACATACAGGGATGGAAACGAATACAGTGCCGACGGTTTCGCCGACATACAGTTCGGGTTCCGTTTCCTCCTTGCAGGTGAAAACGCCCCTCTCAAAAGCAGCACCATCCGCGTATCGGCCGCGCCGGGTTTTAAAATTCCCCTTCCGGGTCCCGACTTCAGATCGGAATACGCCCGGTTTAACAAGAACATCAGGGATTATTTTGTAGCCTACGGGATATACGATCAAATCCCCGGCGGAACCATCCCCACCGCGCGGTACGGCAAATACATCATGGCGAATATTGACAAACATGTATGGAGCCTGTCCTTCAGATTCAACGTGGACTATGTGTTCAGTGAAAATTTTTACCTTGGTTTCTACACAGAATTTGAAAAGTATATCTCAAACCTTTCCGCAAACGCATACAGTTTCGAATGGGCAGGATCTCCTGACGGCGCACTGATAGATTTCGGCTACAAACTTGCCTTTGAATTGGAACCGGTTTATATCAAAAAGTTCGGGCGGAACATGCTTACGCTGGGCCTTCCCCTTACCGTTACCACACTACCGCCTGTCTCCGCGACATACGAAAACAAACGGACAACATTCCTTGAACGCCAGTTCCTCTTTGGCATAATGCCCCGCCTGAGCTACATGACTTACCTGGGACCACTTCCCGTGGAAACGGAGGTAAACTATAACCTTCCCGTAATGGGAAAAAACTATGCCGCGCAACATTCGGTTACGCTGCTTTTCAAAGTATACTTTGGAATTCCAGGCGCGATGAAAAATTAACCGCCACCCGTCTTTCAGGCGATCCGGTTGTCTTGGGCAGCCATTGAAAACCGGATCGTCTTTCCCGGCCCTTCCGAAACATAATCCGGCCAACCGCAACAGTGAGTCTCCGCGGAGCGGAGCGCGGAACAAAGGTCCGATGAGGTATCTTAGCGTTTGGCTGTACCGGAATCGAAAACACCGGCTATACCACAGAGACCCTGCGAACGGAAAAAAAGCCAAGCATCTTCCTACTTTCCCACCCCTTCGAGAGGCAGTATCATCGGCGTTAGAGGGCTTGACTTCCGTGTTCG
>JAIROE010000128.1 GCA_031257715.1 Treponema sp.
GTACCCTCCCGTTACTTCCACAATAGCAACTTTTCCAAAACCGCGATAGGGGCCCGCGGAAACAACCGTTCCCTGGGTAAGGCTTCTTACCGCTTCCGAACGCTCTCCGGTCAACACAACGCCCAGGAGTTTTCCGGACATATAAGCGCTTTCCCTGGGCCGCACCGGCCAGCGAAGTTGAGTATCCACAGTGCGGGAAACAGTTGACCTGGGCGGCGGCGTCCCTGGCTGTGTTTCCGCCGGCTCTCCGGCGCGGACTACCGCGCCTCCTTCCTGGACGGTGACCGTCCCGGCGGGACGGGGTATACGGATAAGCTCCCCCGCCTTAAGGACACGTTCCGCGGAAAAACCGTTGGCGTTCCGCAGGGCATCAAGGCTCACCCCGTTCACCCGGGCTATACTGTACAGTGTGTCGTTTCTGACAACACGGTATTCGGTGTAGGAGACAGCCGGCACGGACACCCCTGAGGAAGTCCCCCCTCTTTCCGCCGTCCCGCTCCGGGGAATACGCAGCCGCGTCCCCGCCTGCAGCCGGGAAGCGTCGGTGATGTTGTTATACCGCATGAGTTCCTCCTGACTTACCCTGAAGGAACGGGAAATGGAATAAACAGTTTCCCCTTTCGCCACCACATGAACCGCATCTTCCGCAAAAGAAAAAACAGCCGTGAGCAAAAAAAAGGAGAAAATGCTGCAACGGTAATTCATATCTGTTCATTATCGGTATTTTATTCTTTTTATATAAATATCAGCTAGGATCATATATACTCCCGTTTTCAAAAAAATACAAGTTTTCTCCCTGTAAAATTTCACTTTATTGTAATATACTACAAAAAACCAAATACAATACAAAAAAAGGATACATTATGGCGCTTGAAATGGAAATAAAGGCCCGCGTTGATGATCCGGAAATGCTCAGGGTACGCCTTTCGGATCTGGGACTGTACCTTGGCGCCTACGAAAAGGACGACACCTACTGGTTTCCCGCGCATGGGGCGGATTCCGCCGGGGAGAACGGGCCGGCCCGGCCGAAACTCCCCCCTTCGGGGATCCGGGTCAGGCGCGAGCGGAACACCCGTGACGGCGGCGTATCGGAAAACGTTCTTGTCACCTGGAAGACCGGGAACCTGGACGGGGGCATTGAGATCAACGATGAAATGGAATTTGCCGTATCCGATGCAGGGCTCTTTGAGGATCTGCTTGAACGGCTGGGCATGAGGCCGGGGATACGGAAGAACAAACAGGGCTGGGCCTGGAACTGCCTGTCGGGAGACGACTGTATACGAACGGAGTTGTCGAATGTCCGTGAGCTGGGCTGGTTTCTGGAACTTGAAATCACGGAGGAAAACGCCAAAAAGCGGGAAGAAGATCCGGTGCGGGAAAAAGACCGGCGGAAACGGCTGCTTTCCCTGCTTGAAGATCTCGGGATCCCCCGCGGCAGGATAGAAAGCCGGCCCTATACCCGGATGCTTTCCGAAAAACGGGAAAACCCGTCTCTTCGGCCAGATTTAACGTGAGGCCATACGCCCATTGTCAATATGACGGAAAATAGGATATTCTTGTCAATATAAGGAGTGCCAATGGCGCATTTGACAAATCTTATCAAACTCGACAAGAATGTGCCTATTCCCCTCTACTATCAGCTCAAAAAACAGCTGTACAGCCTTATAGAGGAAGCGGTTCTGAAAGAAGGAACCATGCTTCCCCCGGAGAACGAACTCTGCGAACAGCTGTACGTTTCCCGGCCGACCATCAGGCAGGCTTTCAGCGAACTGGTGGCCGAAGGTTATTTGAGCCGCTACAAGGGCAAGGGAACTTTTGTCTCCAAACCCAAGGTGGAAGAACGTTTTTTCAGCAAACTCGAATCGTTTAACCGGGAGATGATCTCCAAGGGCCTTACTCCCCTTACGAAAGTGCTGGTCCTCGAAAAACTTTCGGGGCCGCAGGAAGCCAATGAAAAACTGGAGATTCCCCTTGACGCCGGCCTTATTCACCTGCAAAGGCTCAGGATGGCCGACAACATTCCCCTTGTGTACCTTGATACCTTTCTTCCCTACGATCAGTACCGGAAACTGATGAAAGTCGATTTCAACGAAAAATCCCTTTACGATTCCCTTGAAAGACTTTGTCATGTGCGGGTTAACCACGTCAGAAGGGAGATTGAAGCCGTCAATGCCCACAAGAAAGACGCGGAACTGCTCCAAATCACCAAAAACAAAGCCATCAGCCTGGTAAAAACCATCGCCTATTCGGAAGACGCCCCCCTGCCCGTCGAATATTCGGTGGCGCGCTACCGGGGCGACATGAACAAATTCACCGTGGATATTTTCCGCTGATCCGCCCTATACTTTAAGAACGGAGGGTGAACATGGCGGAAATGCCCTACAGAAGGCCCAGCTGGGATGAATATTTCATGGAAGTCTGTGACGCCATTTCCAGACGGGCCACCTGCGACCGGGGCCGTTCAGGATGTGTCATCGCCAGGGACAACCAGATCCTTGTAACCGGTTATGTAGGAGCCCCCGCCGGCCTCCCCCATTGCGACGAGGCGGGCCACCAGCTGAAAAAAATCCTTCACGAAAACGGCAGTGTCACCACCCACTGTGTAAGGACCGTCCACGCCGAGCAGAACGCGATCTGTCAGGCGGCAAAACGGGGTATAGCCATACAGGGTGCAACGCTCTACTGCCGCATGACCCCGTGCAGAACCTGCGCCATGCTTATCATCAACTGCGGGCTTGTCCGTGTGGTCTGCCAGCGCCGTTACCACGACGGCGGGGATTCGGAGGAGATGTTCAGGAAGGCGGGGATTAAGCTGGAATATGTTCATGATGAAGTAGAGCCGTATGAAGAACAGTGATGGACACCGGGGAAAAAGCGGGAATTCCGAATTCCGGCGTTACCTTTTCGTTACGGCGGCAATCACGGCCGCCGTCATCCTCTTTGCCCTCATCCTTCAATACCGCGGCGCCGGAATATCCCGGTTTGTCATTGCCGCGCTTTTCATTCCGGCGCCCGGCTTTCTGCTCTTTCGTCTGTATGGTCTCCTCCGGCGTCCCGCGAACGGGGATTCCCCGGATTATGCGGATCCTGCCGGGGCCTTTGCCGCGGACGGAAAATTCTTCGCGGATTTCAACGCTCTCAATTCCCGGAGCCTTGCCCTGAAGGATGCCCTTTACGGCGAAGAGAAGGAGCGGAACACGATCCTTACCCGGACGGAAGAAACGGCGGACCGCGCCGCCGGCAGGTTTTTGGGGATTGAAGAAGCGGCAAACCGGGCCGCGGAGGCTTTGGGCGGCATTGAAGGGTACATGAACGGCCTGCAGGACGAGCCGGGGGAAAAACCGGCGGCTCTTGCGAAGGCCGCGGACCGGCTTTCGGGAGCGGCGAAAAAAACGGCGGATATGGCGGAACGTATACGCGAAAGCGCCGATGTAGCCGGGGGGCTCAGGGACGAGGCCGGAGAAGGGGAAGAACAGTCCCGGGAAGCCAATGACATCGTGCGGGACATAGGCCGCGAAGTGGACAAGATTGCCGAAATGCTGGCCGTCATCAACAAGATAGCGGAACAGACCAACATTCTTTCCCTCAACGCCGCCATCGAAAGCGCGCACGCGGGCCAGGCCGGAGCGGGTTTTGCCGTAGTGGCTGACGAGATACGCAGGCTCGCGGAATCCACGCATGAAAACGCCGAAAGGATCAACGGGGAACTTTCCGAAATCAAAAAGAAGACCCGTGATGCCCTCAAGACCAGCGGCGCTTCCTTTGAAACCTTTAGCGCCGTAACCGGGAAAGTGGCCGGTCTTGCCAAAACGCTGACCGGCATTTCCGGGGAAGCTCTGGAATGCGGCACGGAATACGGTGAAACCGGCGCGTCCATAAGGGATGTCTTTTTCCCCGGCCCGCATCCGGACGGAACCGCCGATCTCGCGGCGTCCTGCCGGAGCCTCAAATCGTCGCTGGAACACATACAGGGGCTTGCCGGTGAAACGCGGGCGGAGATAAAGGAGATTCATTCGGGAACCAGGGAAGTGCTGGAAAAATTCGGAAACACCCGCCGGATGTTTCTTGAAACGCTGGAGAAAACGGAAAATCTGGGGAAAGCCCTCCGCGGCGTCCCGGTTCAGGACGGCCCGGTGGCGGCGGCCGCGGGGAATCCGCAAAGCGAATTGCCGGTTCCCGGCGTTCCGGGTCCCCACAGCCCGCTCCCGGACGGCCCCGGTAAAGAGGATGTCATATACTCGGACAGCAGGGAAGTGGCGGTCAAGAGGCCGCCCCTCACCTTCCCGTAGTTTTATTCGAGGGGGGTCT
>JAIROE010000260.1 GCA_031257715.1 Treponema sp.
CCCGCCCTGTTTGATCCTGAAAGCCGCTTCTCCGGGGAAAGATCCGCGTCGGCCGTGAGGAAGTTGTTTTCCATCGCGTAGTTTCTCACCGCCTGAAGAAAGAAGCTTTTTCCGCTGCCGTAGCGGCCCGTGATGAAGCGGAAGACGGAAGCCCCCTCTCCCAGATTTTCAAGATCGCGGAGTATTGTTTCAAGTTCACGCTTCCGCCCTACGGCGATATATTCAAGGCCTATACGGGGCACCACCCCCGCCGAAAGCGAGTTGAGTATTGCCGTGCTTATCCGTTTCGGAATTTCGTTCATGCCGTTCCATTTCCATTTTAATTTTAATTTCCGTCAAACAGACGATCCAGTTCTTCCCTGTATTCTGCCTGAATTTCCGGTCCTTCGTCCATGACATTGATGAGGAGATCTCCAAAAAGATCCTCAAAGCGCGCGTTGATCCCGTCTATGACAAGATCCGGCATGACGCCGTTCCGTCTGGCAAAGGCCCCGAAATCCGCCCTGTTTGCGCCGCGCAGGATGGAAAGCGCCGCCCTTTCCGTTTCGCTTAACGTCGAAAGAAAATCCGGCAGTGAAGACGGCCGGCGCCGCGGTCCGGCCGGCGGCAACAGGGGCGGCGGCTCCGCGGCCGGCGGCGCCGTACCGGCGGGCGGGGGCGGGGCAAGGAGTTCCCTGACTTTGTCCGATTCCCTTCTGAGCCTTTCAAGCCGTTCAGGCTGTACGGTCTGCCGGCTGATGGAGATTTCACGGACCGGCGGAACATGGTCAAGCGCCCCGGCGATTATGCTTTTCCATGGTTCGGCAAGGGGTTTCCGGTTCACCCCGGCCCGTATGTTGAGGTGGAATTCCAGATGGTTCTTCAATGTTTCAAGAAATTCCAGGAGGGGCCGGTGGCGGGAGAAGGAAATCCACTCGGCGGTGTACGAGGAAGATCCCGCGCCCCCCAGCCCGCCAAAGGCGTCCCTCGTTTCCCTGCGCGAAGCGGGGGGGTAAAAAAATTCAAAAAGACGCAGTCTGAAATTTTCCCTGAGAAAGCGGTCAACAATGTTAAGGACGCGGGCAAGTTCTTCCCCGCTTTCAGTCTCCCCGCCGTCCTTTCCCGCAGGGGGGATAAGGGGGCGGATGTCTTCAAACCTGACGGTATTGTTCCCGTCAATGAAACGGCAGTGGATATGGAGATCGGCAAGGATGTCAGGAACGCCTTCGCCCTCCGGATTTATGGCGGGAACAAGGGGAAGGAGGAGCGGAAGGGCGGCGTCCCCGATTTCATAGAGTGCGGCAAAATCAAGGAGCCATGCGGGAAAGTACCCGTCCGTTCCGGGAAAAACGCCGCGGTATTCCGTCCAGAGCGCAAGAAGTTCCTGAAAGGCCGCCGCGCTGTCTCCGCCCATGGCAAGGATAAGCTCCCGCGCGTAGAGGCGGAGGTAATCCTCGTCCGCCGCGGGCATGGGGCCGCCCGATCCGCGAAGCCGCCTGAATTCACCGCGCCAGTAAAAAAAATAACGCGCCTCATCTTCATTGAGCGAATCGAAGGCGGGGTCCCGGCGGGGAGACCTGAGCGGAACGTAGGGCGATTTTTCCCCCGCTTCATTGATGCGGGAAAGTTCCGAGAGCAGGTCGGCGGCCGGAAGTTTTCTGAATTTCACCCGGTCCAAAAAAAGGATCGTGCGCTCCCCCAGCGGACGGGGGGGCCGCAGCAGTACCCGCCGCGCGCCCGCCTCCTCCGCCGGAATTTCCCGCGCATCCCCTTCGGGGAGGGGGAGGGGGACGTTCAGCCTTCGGACCAGATATTTGTCGAGCCGTTCGTCCCTGATGCCCAGAATGTCCCGTATGCCGCTTCGAAGCCTGTTCCGGTTTCCCTTGCCTGTTGAAGACGCCTCAAAGGGATCGGAAAAGATTCCCAGAACCACCGGGGCATTTACGGCGGCCAACGAAATTCCGCCGGAAACTCCCGGAGTTCCGGCCTCCTCCGGTTCGACCAGCACGAGGAGATCGTAACTGTGGGGCGGAGCGTTTTCGGCAAGTTCATCGTAAAAGGCCGTACTTACGAAGGGAGCGGCGTTTTTGAATTCGGGCATTCCCCCGAAGTAAAGTTCGTAGCAGGTTCTTTCCACGAGGATAAGCGCCGTTTCCGTTTTGGAGGCAAGATCCTCCGCAAGGGAGGCCAGACATTCCGCCTGTTCCCGCCGCCGGGGAATGACGGCGCCGCCCGAAAGGCCGAAAGACCGCAGGAACCGTACATGGTCCCCGAAAATTTCCCGGATTTTGGAGGCCCCTGATCCGCCTTTTTCTTTCGGTCCTTCATTCCAGAGTTCCGTTTTCCATTCAAAGGGAAGAAAACCCGCCGGCCCGTTTCCTTCCCGGAATATGATGTCCGCCGCTCCCGGCGTAAAGGCCCCAAGCGGGATTCCCCCCGCGTAATGCCCCAGGGGGAGGAGGCCCGCCTTTTCAAGATCGCCCCGCCGCGCCCACTTGTCGTCCAGGAGCGCGTACTCCCTTTCCATGAGGGCGGAAACTTCCCCTGCCGGGTAACGCCTGCCGCCATATTTCAGGGAGGGAAAGGCCCGCGCGCTTCCGGGGCTTCCGGGTTCCGCCGTATACACAAAAGAGAGGGAAAACGGCGGGATAAACACCGATTCTTCCGAGAGAAAATCACGGAGTTTCCCGTCGCCGAAACGGCGGACAAGATCCCCCCGGGCGTCACAGAAACGGGGGATGTTCTCGCCCCTGAGAACGAGCCTTCCCCGGACGTTTTTTCCGCCGCGCGTGCGGGCGTTTCCGGCGTTTCCGGCCGGAACGGCGCCCCAATCGGCAAGAAGCCCGTCCATGGTTTCATCATCCATTATTTCATAGACGACGCCTTGGCGGTAACGGTGGCGGGGAAGATCCGTCAGGGGAAGCCAGAGGTCAGGATCGCCGTCTGTCCGTATTTCCATATATACAGGCGGAACCGGAACGCCCCTCCCCATCCGGAGTTCCCCGGCCCCGGGAGAAATTCCGGCGGGTCCCGGCACAAGGGCGAGTTCGGTAAGGCGGTCTTCCTTTTCCGCCGGGACGGGGCCCGAAACGGCAAGGACGTAATCTCCGCCCCGCAGAAGTGAAAGCAGCGCCCTGCCGCGTATGATCTCCCCGGCAAGGGGGTGTCCGTCTTTTTCCCCGTTTTCCGGGGCGCAAGGGAGGCTCCACACCGTGTTCCCCTCGCGGAAAAGTCCGCCGCCGAGATCACGGACGCCTTTGGGAAGTTTCCGTATGAAGATCCCTTCGGCGTATTCAAGAGTAAAAAACGGCTTGTCAAGGACGCGCGTCACGGAACAAGAGGGCTTTTCAGGTCCTCGTCGTCAAGCACTATCACCACCCTGCCCTCGCTGAGAAGCCGCCTGTTTGATTCGGAAGAGATGATGAGGAGGCTGTCTTCCCTGTCGATGATGTAATCGGCGGGCCGTATGCCGAAAATCCCCCGCGCCAGGATGCGCAGGGGATTACCGCCGACAAGGCCGGCTATGTCCCCGGCCAGCCCCGAAGGGGTCTTTTGAAAGATCGCGGACCGGGACGCATAGCGGATCATCGATTTTTTTAACGAGGGATCGAGCATGTTCCGCTCGTAGATGAGGTTCATGTCCGTGTCCCAGATTTTGGGAAAGAGGCAGGGCAGCGGCCGGGCGCGCCGGTTCATCCCGTGAACGGGAAGCTCCTCCGCGGCAATGATGATGATTCCCGTGTAAGCGGGAACGGCGGAGGCGGCAAGCGCATGGGGAATTTCCGCCGCCCTGCGGTGGCGTATCAGTTCCGCGCTGAGCCCCGAAAGGCTGAGGAAATACCGGGACAGCATTTTTGACAGATCGGCGGAAAGGGAAGGCGGAACGGTGCGGGCCCCCAATGCAAGGTTTTCCGCCTCCGCGAGGCTGTATTCCCCCCGCAGTATCAGATCTTCCAGAGTGGAAGAAGAATCAACGGGAAGGGAAAGGATCGCCGGCCGGAGAAGCCGGAGATATTCGCCTTCCACAAGGGCCTGTCCCCGGAGCCTTCCTGAAGGCAGCTTTATGTCCGCCGAGGCCAAATCCAGGGAAACCGAGGCGCTTATTTCCATCTTGTCCCATTCAACCGCCCCGTCCATATCCACTTCCAGCGCGGCAAGAAAGGCCGGCGCGGCAAGAAGAAGCAGGATGACAGACATTGCCGGCGGCAGAGTTTGTTTCATAATCCCTTCCTGTTTATCTTATCGGTACTTTCAGGGTTCTTCCTTCACGGAGGGTTCCGTTTAATTCCATGCCGTTCGCCTCCGCCAGCGATTCGGGATCGACATGGAAGGCAAGGGCTATTGCCCAGAGCGTTTCGCCCTTTTTGACAAGATGGGTCCCCCCGAAGACAAGCTCTTCCCCGCCCCCGCTCCGCCGGTAGGGGCTCACTTCCCTCAAAGCGGGGATGCGGATCTCCTGTCCGATTCTCAGGTAGCGGGGGTTAAGGCCGGGGTTGGTATCCTGTATGAGTTCGACGGAAACATTGTAATGGCGGGACAGGGCCGAAAGCGTATCGCCGGAATGTATGGTATAATAATAATAATTGATGAATTTCAGATCCTGCCGTTCCAGAACCGCCGCGACGGCCTGAGCGTATTCGGCGGGCACTTTGAGCATATAGCTCCGGTCGGGCGGGGTGATGCCGCGGGCAAGTTCCCTGTTTCCGTTCCGCAGCAGTTCCTTTTCCATGCCCGCCGCTTCCGCTATGATGTCAAGATCCGCCGCCCTGCCGGCGGGGACCCGCGTCCAGTCCGGCCCTTCGGGCCACACGTCAATGCCGAAGCGCCTTGAATTGGACAAAATATGGGAGACTGCCAGCAGTTTGGGAATGTAATGCACCGTTTCGTTCCGCAGCTCTCCCCGGCGGCACAGCGTCCAGTAGTCCTGTATCCCCGTGCGTCTTACGACGCGGCTTATCCCCCCAAGGCCCGCGTTATACGCCGCCAGCGCCAGCGCCCAGTCTCCCAGTGAACGGTAGTTGTCTTCCAGCTTGGCAAGAGCCCCCTGCGTCGCCTTCCAGAAATCCCGCCGTTCGTCTATCCATTCATTTATCTTCATGTCGAAAGGCCCCACGCTGTTCCGCATGAACTGCCATATACCCACGGCGCCCGACCTGCTTCTGGCGTCGGGGAAAAAGCCGGACTCGATGACCGGGAGGTAGATGAGTTCGGGCGGAAGCTTCCGCGCGGCGATTTCCTGCCTGATAAAGGGAATGTATATGGCGCCCCGCTTCATCACGGAATTGAGCCAGGCTATGCCGCCCGGGCTCGTGTACTGGCGTATGTAGCGCAGTACCAGAGGATCGTCCGTACCGGAAGGGGCAAAGGACGAAGGCGGCAAAAACACCGAATCCGCAT
>JAIROE010000308.1 GCA_031257715.1 Treponema sp.
CAATGTGGGACCCAAACCAAATGGGGAAATTCCCGAAGAAGCAAAACAGGTGCTGTACAATATTGGCAGATGGCTTGAAATAAACGGCGAGGCTGTGTACGGTACTTCCCCATGGATAGTAGCGGAGGAAGGGCCTACGGTTATGCGGGCTTCCGGCGCTTTCAGTGAAATGGAAGAAAGCGAATATTTACCGAAGGATATTCGTTTTACCATGAAGGATAATGTTATTTATGCTGTCTGTCTCGGTGAAATTGGCGATGAAGTTGTTATTCATAGCCTTGTGGACAATCTGTATCCGGGAGAAATTGCCGGAATATCCCTTTTGGGTGATAATCATGATCTTTCCTGGAAACAGGAAGGGAAAAAGATTGTTGTGCACACCGGCGCTGTCACACACGACAAAAACGCCAATGTTTTGAAAATCAGGCGCAATATTGTCTTCGGATAAAGCCATGCTTACAAGGAATTTCATCATGAAGCCTTTCAGTTATTTTTCTCCGGTAGAAATTGTATTTGGCCGCGGCCGGCTCAATGAAATTGGAAAGATTGCCGCGGGATTCGGCAAAAGGGCATTGCTTGTTACAGGGCATACATCTTCCGCGAAAATACCCCTGTATGCCAGGGTAAAAGGGCTGCTTGCCGCTGCCGGTATTGAGACAGCCCATTTTGACGGGGTCATTCCCAACCCGACAACCGGTGTGGTTACCACAGGCGCGAAGGTGGCCAAAACATTCAGGGCCGATGTGGTCATCGGCCTTGGCGGCGGTTCCTCCATGGATGCGGCAAAGGCCATCGCCGTGGAGGCGACTCACCCCGGTACCGCCTGGGATTATCTGCATTATACCGGCGGTCCTACCGAAAAGACGCTGCCTGTCATCGCGGTGGGAACTACGGCCGGAACAGGAAGTCAGACCACCCCCTGCGCGGTAATCACCAGGACTGAAAACAGGGACAAATCCGCCATTTGGCATAAAAACATTTTTCCCCGTGTTGCCGTTGTCGATCCCGAGCTTATGGTTTCCATGCCCGGGAATGTTACCGCCCGGACCGGGTTTGACGCGTTCTGTCATAATTTTGAGGGCCTCCTTTCCGTTAATGCCAATCCGCTGACCAGAACGCTGTCTCTTGATGCCATCAGACTCATCGTCTCGTATTTGCCCAAGGCGATAGAAGATGGCAGCGATATCAATGCCCGTTCGCAAATGGCTTGGGCCGATACCCTCGGCGGCCTTGTCATTGCTTCCGCCGGGGTAACGCTGCCCCATGGACTGGGTATGCAAATCGGCGGACACTGCCCTCATATAAGCCATGGCGAAGCCCTGGCGGTTCAGTACCCGGAATTTACCCGGTACACATGGGCCTCGGCAAAAGAACAATTTGCCGCCGTCGGGCGTATCCTGAATCCCGATCTGGCCTGTGAAGACGATGCGGCCGCCGCGGAAAAGAGCTGCGAGGCTATAGACGATTTCCTTAAAAAGACAGGACTCTGGACAGATTTCAAATCCCTCGGAGTATCAAAAGAGGAAATCCGCGCCATTGCCGGCCGTGGACAGGTACTGGGTGACTATAAAAACAATCCCCGTGTTGCTTCCCTTGACGAGATGTACGATATGCTTATCCGGTGTTATGAGCGGAATTGTTCCGTCTGATGCCGGAAGCGTGAAAGATTCCCCGCGCCGCATTTTCCCTCCCCTTACAATAAAGCAGCTTTTATGATAGAATACTGGTGATTATGTGAACTACCCTGCCGCAGAGCATCCCTGCGCAGGCAGGTTCCTGGGTATCAGGTTTTTCCGCGAAAAACCTGTCGAACGAGAGGAAATTGCGGACTTTTGGTCCGATTATACCGGGGGTCTGCTGTCCCGCCATTATTGGCATATTGAAAGAAAACCGGCCGCTTCCCGCGCGGCTTGCGGTCAATGTGAGAACGCCTGCACCCGGCATATCAATATCATCGAACGGCTCGGGGAAATTGCCGGTTAACGAACGGTGCCGGAGAGCCTTAGGAGGTTGTTTATGGTGACACAAGAGTTGACGGCGGTTATCAGGGTTGATGAGGAAAAATGCGTAAATTGCCATGCCTGTATCGCGGCATGCCCGGTGAAGTACTGCAACAACGGCGCGGGGAAGAAGGTCTCCATAAATCACAGCCTCTGCATAGGCTGCGGGCATTGCATCCACGCCTGCACCCACCACGCGCGGCTCCTTGTGGACGATTCGGCCGCCTTTTTCGACGCACTGGACAAAAAAGAAAAGATTATCGCCATTGTCGCCCCGGCCGTGGCTTCCAATTTTCCAGGCCTTTATCTTAACCTCAACGGCTACCTGAGATCCCGGGGGGTAAAGGCGGTTTTTGATGTCAGCTTTGGTGCGGAGCTTACCGTCTTTTCATATATGAAGTACATAAGGGCAAAAAAGCCGTCGTTTTGCATAGCCCAGCCCTGTCCGGCCATCGTCACCTATATCGAGATTTACCATCCCGAACTGCTCCCGTATCTTGCCCCGGCGGACAGCCCCATGCTGCACATCATCAAGATGATACGTGAATACCGTCCCCAATACAGCGATTATAAAATCGCCGTCTTCTCTCCCTGTGTTGCCAAGCGGCGGGAATTTGACGAAACCAAAATGGGGGATTATAACGTCACTTTTAACGCCCTCTACGATTACCTGGAACAGCGGAAGGTGGACCTTGCCTCGTTTGGACCCCAGGAATACGACAGCCCGCCGGCAGAGCGGGCGGTTTCTTTTTCCATGCCCGGCGGGCTCCTCATTACCGCCGAACGGGACAGTCCGGGCATCGGCAGGGTGACGCGGAAGATTGAAGGGGTCCACACCATTTACCCCTACCTCGCGGACGTAGCGAAGACCGTCAATTCGGGGAACGGGAAAAACGGAGAGCTGCCCCTTTTGGTGGACTGCCTTAACTGCGAAAAAGGCTGCAACGGCGGGACCGGCACCCGGAACGGCGAAACTCCCATGGACAAACTGGAAGCCCCCATCTGGCGGCGCCGGGCCGACGTTGAGGCGAACTACGGCGGCTCAAAGACGGTGAAGAAAAATCAAAAAAAGGTAAACAGGGTTCTTTCCCGTTACTGGAAACCGGGCCTCTACGACCGTTCCTACCGGGACCTTTCCGGGAATTATACCGTGGTCATTCCCGGTGAGGCGGAGCTGGAGGCGGTGTACAAAAGCCTGCGCAAATACGGCGAAGAGGACATCTACGACTGTAACACCTGCGGGTACGGAACCTGCCGAGGTATGGCCATTGCCATTTTTAACGGACTTAACCGGCCGGATAACTGCCACCACTACAACCTTTCCCTCATTGAGGAAAACAGGGGAACCATCGACACGCTGAACCGGAACCTCGGCAATCAGGTTGAAAAATCCCTTGACTTCATGAAGGGCATCAACGGCCTTATCGAGAACCTCAACGATCAGATAGTGCATCAGGCTTCCGCCATTGAAGAGTCTTCCGCGGCCATTGAACAGATGATGGCGACCATCAACAATACCGCCGCCATGGCCCAAAAGAGGCAGTCGGCCATCCAGGATCTGGTGAGCAATGTGGAACAGGGCCGCTCTTCCATGCGGGAGACCATTGACGCGGTGGGCGTTATTTCCCGGGGTGTTGAAGGGGTCGGTTCCACCATAAAGGTGATAAGCGGCATCGCCGCCAATACCAACCTCCTGTCCATGAACGCCGCCATCGAGGCGGCCCATGCAGGGGACGCGGGCATGGGTTTCGCGGTCGTGGCCGGTGAAATCCGCCGCCTTTCCGAAACAACCCGCGAAAATTCCCGGAATATCGCCACTACCCTGACGGGCATCATAGACGGCATAAAAACCACCACCGCCCGTTCCGCCACCACCGATACCCTCATCAACACCATGGCCGAAGAGATAAACGGCTTTGCCGCGACCATGACGGAACTTATCAACAGCCTGGGGGAATTATCCATTGGAAGCCGGGAAATCACCGTCGCCCTTGTCCAGCTGCGGGAACACGCGGAGGCGATAAAAACGGGGTATCACAACATGATGGACAAGACCCATGATCTTGAAGAATCAATGCAGTTGATCACCCAAATGAACGAAACCACCGGCGCCCCGGTTCCGGCCCCCGCGCCGTAGGGGTTCGCCGGGCTTGTCCGGCGCCCCGTTCAAAAGGAAGCCCCCCGGCGCGAAAGGCGGCGGAATGACGGCGGCACACCGCAGTCTGCAAAGATGAAACCGCGGTTTGTAACCGTGAAACTGTAGTTTGCGAATTACAAACCGCAGTTTGCAACCGTGAAACTGTAGTTTGCGAATTACAAACCGCAGTTTGTAACCGTGAAACCGCAGTTTGCGAATTACATACCGCAGTGTGCAACCGTGAAACCGCAGTTTGCGAATTACAAACCGTAGTTTGCAACCGTGAAACCGTGGTTTGCGAATTACAAACCGTAGTTTGTAAACGGCAAACCGTGGCCCGCGAACGGCAAACCGGGGAACGGCGGCGCGGGACGCCTTCCGGTTAATCCTCTGCGTCTTTTTTGGGCGGCTCCGGGGGGGCCGGTTC
>JAIROE010000312.1 GCA_031257715.1 Treponema sp.
TATTTTGAGCCTGCCGATAGGCCTGTCGGCCTTAAAAAAAAGTTCGCTTTTGGCGGGCTTTTCCAGTATAAGGACATACTCGGTCCTGTCCCGCAGGCACATGACGGGGATCTGCTCGTCGTACAGCACTTTAAGGAGGAAATCTTTTTCAATGCGTTTAATCGGCGTTGCCATATTCCTTCCTAAAAAAACCGCTCATACGGGGAAAAATCAAAAGAAAGGCGGCCCTTTTCCGTACCCCGGTCCTGCTTTTCCTCCAGCAGAAGATCGTCAAAAAACCACACAGCCCGGCCCGGGGCGGTCGCGGCGGCGGGCTCCGGCGCGGATGTTTCCGTCTCAGCCATTCTTGCCTCAGGCGCTTTTGCCTCAGGCACTTTTGCCTCAGGAACATTCTCCGCGGAACGCAGGTACAGTTCCCCGGCTATCCATTCATCCCTTCCCATAAAACGGACCAGAAAGGAAACCGATCCGTCGGGCTCTTCCCGGCCGCTTCCAAGACGGAAAGCCGCCGCGTCTATTTCGCCGAGGGTCCCCAGAAGATTGTCCAGCGCGAGGCCGTCAACTGAAGAAAGACCCGAACGGTCTTGCGCAATCAGGGCGGAAAGCAAATCCCCCGCAAAACGCCACGCTTCTTCCGGGGCTTTTCCCATGCCGAGCTCCCCTATCACCATGTCTTCAGGATACCGGGGATCTTCCCCGCGCCGCGGCCGGCGCAGCGAATCGGGGACGGTTCCGTCTTCCATTTCTTCCGTAACAGGCTCAGGGGAAACGGAAACCTCCTTTCCATTCCCATCCTGGGAAAAGCTCCCGGCGGCGGAAAAAAAAAGGATTCCGGCCATTATCAGTCTCATACGAATTTCCGTCATGTGCCGCATATTTTTTTATTGTAATAAACCCTCCATGAAAGGTCAAATGGGCGGCAGCCGCTGGACAGGAAAGTCCGCGGCGGATAGGATCATTCCCATGAAGGACAGCGTCCGTTCCGTTCTCCTGAACGGCTTTACCGAACCCATACGGGATACGCTGTGGGGGCACATCTACCTTACTCCCGGCATCGCCGCCCTCACCAGGTCCGCCCCCTTCATGCGGCTTTTCCGCATCTTCCAATTGGGGCCGGTGTACTGCGTCTATCCCGGCGCCACCCATACGCGGGCAAGCCATTCGGTGGGCGTGTACCATCTGGGAAGAAGGCTCCTTGAGAACCTCCTCGAACGGGGCGCGGAAGACTGGATCACTCCGGAGGGCGCCCTTTCCTTCCTCTGCGCCTGCCTGCTCCACGATCTGGGACATTTCCCCTATACCCATTCGCTCAAGGAACTTTCGCTCAAATCCCATGAAAAACTCACCGGGGAAATCATCCTCGCCGAACCCGTGCGGAGCCTTCTTTCCGCCGCCGGGGCGGACCCCGGCCTTACGGCGGCCATCGTGGATACGTCCCTGCCGGAAGGCGGCCGGGAACTCCTCTTCTACCGCAAGCTCCTTTCGGGGACGCTGGATCCGGACAAACTTGATTACCTTAACCGGGACGCCCGTTTCTGCGGAGTCCCCTACGGCGCCCAGGATGTTGATTTTATTCTTTCCCGGCTGTACCCGCATCCCGAACGGGGAGTGGACATCGAATCGCGGGGCATACCCAGCGTGGAATCCGTCCTCTTTTCAAAGTACCTCATGTACCGTACCGTTTACTGGCACCGGCAGGTCCGTTCCGCCACAGCCATGATCAAGAAGGCGCTCTCGGGCTTTCTTGATTCGGGGAAAATCGCCCCGGAAGAACTCTACGATCTGGATGATCAGAGTCTCTTTGCCCTGATTAAAAGCCCCCTTGCCCTCGCCGTGCGCGAAGGCCGGCTCTACAGCGCCGCGGCGGAATTTCCCTGGACCGAAGAAAAACACCGCCGCCTGCGGGACATACAGAGCCGTTCCGTCTGTGAAGAAGAACTGGCCGAAAAACTGCGAAAGGCCGGCGTTCCCATTGAAAACGGCGAACTCATCATCGATGTCCCCGAACCCGTTTCCTTTGAAACCGGCCTTTTCGTGAAAGATGAAGGGCGGTATTTTGCGGAAAGTTCCAGCGCCTTTCAAAACGAAACGGTAAACGCCTTTGTAAAATCGCTCTATACCGTCCGCGTCTTTACCGCTCCCGCCCATGACGGAAAGCTGCAATCCCTCAAGGAATTCCCCGGCGGCTTTTTTTAGGGACAGCCCTCCTGCACCTGGCCGGAAACCGCTTGCACGTGGCTAGAAGCCGCTTGTTTGTGGCTGGAAGTGGTTTATATTATGGTTAGAAATTACTTGTATGTGGAACGGCTCTTGAAATTAAACCGGGAAAAGGCGAATGTAAAACAGGCTTCCGGTCAGGAGGCGGCTAAGGCCGAAGCGGTCTGATTTCGGCCAGATTAATTTTGAGGCGATGCGCGGTATTGCATATCTGAAAAAAAAGAGTACAGTTATAGGGGGAGACCACACTATGGATATTCATAATACTGCCGAGGAAACGGTTATCGCCAGGGTTACCGAAATATTCGACGCCATTGCCAGGGGGGAAAACAGCGAAGGCATCTGCACCTGCAACCAGTGCCGCCTTGATACGGTCTGTTATGTGCTCAACCGGACGCCGTCCCGCTACATTGTTTCAAACCGGGGCGTCGCCAGAACGGAAACGGAACCCCTTGTACGCCAGCAGGAAGAAGCGGATATCACCACCCTTGCCTACGAGGGGATCCATCAGATAAGCCACAACCAGCGGCCCAACTTTGACCACAGGAACGTGGAGGTGAAATTCGCCGAGGAAGAGGCGAAGCCCGTGTTCAGTATCCCCACCATCGTCGGCCGCCTGTTTAACGGCCTTGATTTTGCCCCCATGTCCGGCATCAAAGTGGAGCTCTACAGCAACGGGGAACTGGTCACCATGAAAGACTACAACTGGCAGAATCCCTGCACCCTCGTTCCCAATACCGAAGGCGCTTTCAGCTTCTGGCCTGTCCCCGTCCCGGCGTCGTCGGGAAACCTTCATAAAAATTTCGAATTTTCCATAAGGGCCGAAGCCCCCGGTTTTGAAACGCTCAACCACTTCTTTAACGTACCGGTCATAAGCGGGTTTCAGTCCACACATACCTTTTCCATGAGCCGCATCGTCAAGCTGCCGGACCTGTACATGTTCCCGCCGGGCGGGGAGGACGAAGAGAATTTCTGACACGGCAACGCGCCGCATAGACGCGGAAGGGGCTGCCGGGTATAGTGGTGAAAGCGGAGGGTTGGTTAGTGGCTATACCGCCAGCTTTGGGAGCTGGATGTCGGGGGTTCGACTCCCCCTCCTCCGATTTTACGGGGTCCGTCTCCAGCGCCCTGCCGACGCAAGGTATTCAATGACCTTAAGCCCGTCCCCGGCGCTTGAAAGGGGTCTGTGCGCGGGATTTCGCAGGGCGGCGGCGGCGTCCTTTACCATGTTGGCAAAATAGCCCGTCTTTCCGGTAAAGCCTTCTTCCGTTTTTTTGAGGGAACGAAACTTTTCGGCGTAGGGGCTCGGCCCGGATTCCCATATTTCGAAGATTCCGTTCCCTATGCGCAGGCGTCCCCGTTCAAAAGAAAAGCTCGTTTCAAAGGCCAGGTGATCCCTTTCCGCGCCAAGTTCCATGACAAAGGGAACAGGCCGCGCGGCGGCCTTCCCGGCGGCCTCCTGGACAAGAAGGCCCGAAAGCCAGGCGGTGCCCCGGGCGGCCGAAAGGGGGGCGCCCCATATTTTCCGGTGCTTCAGCGTCATCCCGGAGAGGTACATAACCGCGTCGGCAAGATGGGTTCCGTCGTGCCAGAGCACGTCCAGAAGCCGGTGGATCCTTCCCATATAAAGGCGCGCGCTCACGCTCAGGAGCCGCCCAAAGCGTCCCCCGTCAACAAGCGGTTTTGCCCTGATATAATCAAGGGAATAGCGCCGTTCGTGGTTGACGATGATTTTGGGGCCGCCCTTCCTTTCCAGCGCGGCAATGCGCCGGGCGGCGCGGAGGCTGTCAGCGAGGGGCTTTTCGCAGATCACAAGGGGCACGCGGTACGCGGCGGCCATAGCGCAGTACTGTTCGTGGCTGCCGGGATGAGTAGCGACGACAAGGACATCGGGTCTGTGGGCCTCAAGCATGGCCCCGGCGGCGGCGTACACGGGAAGGGGTCCGTCCCTTCCCCAGCGCTCCGAAAAAATCCGCCGCCGCTCTTCATCCGTGTCGGCGCCGGCCACAAGGATAAAGTCCTCATCGGCGCTGAGCGCCCCGGCGTGCGTACATGGCTTTTCCCGCAGGGCGTCATCTTCAAGGAGGCTTGCGATACGGCCGAGCCCCACGATTGCGGCGCGAAGTTTTTCCACAGAGCTATTCCTCCAGCAAGGCCCGCGACGCCTTCTCCTGCCTGTTGTCGCGCCGCGAATTGAGCAGCGAATACATCACCGGCGTTATGAGGAGGGTCATGAAGAAGCTCACGGATAACCCGCCCACGAACGTTTTGCCTATGGGCTGTATGGTGTCCGCGCCGGCGCCGGGGAAAAACGCGATGGGAAACATGCCGAGTATGGTGGTCAGCCCCGTCATCATGATGGGTCTCAGGCGGTTCCGGCCCGCCTCAATACAAGCCTCGCGGACTTTCATGCCGCGGGAACGCAGGATGTTGGTATAATCCACAAGGACGATGCCGTTGTTCACCACTACCCCCACAAGCGCGATGAGGCCTACCGCCGAGAACACCGACATGGCCTCGCCTCCCAGTTTGTAGATCCAGATGACGCCGATGAAGAGGAGAGGTATCGAAAAGAAAATAATCACCGGATCAACCAGCGATTCAAACTGGCTTGCCATGAGGGCGAACACCATGAAAACAGCCACAACTATAATAAAAACAAAGCGGCGGTTGTAGGCGGTCACTTCGGCGGCTTCACCGAGGTAGCGTATCGTCACGTCTTCACGGGAGATCACATTGGCTTCTATCGTTTCCTCCAGCCGCCTCTGCATGTCCGTGACGGCGATTCCCCGGGAAAGATCCCCCGTTACCCTGACGACGCGCTCGCGGTTTTCGTGGCGTATGGAAGAGGGAGAGCGGTTCTCCACGATGCGGGCGACATTTGAAAGCGGGACGCGGTCCCCGCCGCGGCCCAGCACAAAGACCGCGTCAAGGCTGGAAAGCCCCCGCCTGTCTTCGTCACGGAGCATCACATTCACATCGATGAGCCTGTCTCCCCGGGAAACGGTGGCGGCGGTGCTGCCCTCCATGGCGGTCCTTATTTCCGAGGCGGCGGCGGAAAGGGAGATTCCCAGCGCCGCGGCCCGGGCCCGGTCAATTTCAACTTGCAGCTGAGGTGCCCCTTCGTTCAGGTTGATTTCGGGGTTTTCCACTTCGGGAAGATGACGGACAATCACGTTCCGTATTTCTCCGGCAGTTTCCATGACGGCCCCGGCGTCCCGGGAACTTACGGCGATCTCTATGGCCTGGGTGTTCCCCATGCCCCGGCCGGCACGGAAAGTAACGCTGATCCCCGGCATGGATCCGGTAAAGGGGGTGAGTTTTTTGATTATGGTATCAGGCGTGTCGATCTGTTTCGCCGGTTCAGGCAGGACAATCTGGAGGGTCCCCTGGTTGTTTCCGCTCCGCCGCGCGGTCAGTATGATGTGCCTGTAGCCTTCGATATGCTCCTTCACCAGCTTTTCCAGATCCAGAAGTACCGCCTCGACCGCTTCAATGGTCGAGCCCTGCGGCATGGCGGCGTTGAGGTTGACAAAATCGTCGGTCCGCGTGCGTATGAAGAGGTTCATCCCTATGCCGCGGAACTGCAAGAGCGAAAAAACAAGGATCGCCAGAGTCAGGACAAGAACAAGCGCCCGGTGATTAAGGCAGTAATCAATAGCGGAAGTGTATCCGCTGTCCATCGTCCTGAAGAATTTCTCCATAGCATCGTCGACGGATTTAAGGAGGCGGTTTTTAAGGGGCTTCTGTTTCCGCGTATCAAGCCTGAAAACGGAACCAGCGAGGGCCGGCACCAGCGTCACGGCGACGACGAGTGAACAGATGAGGGAGATTACCACCGTGAAAATCAGATCGCTGAAAAGCTGCCCCATCATTTCAAGATCGTTCCGGTAGATGATGAGGGGAATGAACACGCAGAGGGTAGTGGCGGTGCTTGTAACGATAGCCCGTATCATCTCCTGGCTGCCGAGTATCGCGGCAATTCCGCTCTTTGCTCCCCGTTCGCGGTAATTGTGAATATTGTCAAGAATAACGATAGATGCGTCCACGGTCATCCCGAGGCCAAGAATGAGACCCGTCATGGTGAGGAGATTCAGCGTAAAGCCGAAAACGGACATGAACATGAGGGTAAGGAGTATCGAAATGGGAATGGAAAGCCCGATGATGAGGGTTCCTTTGATATTCCTGAGGAAAATGAAAAGGATCAGCATCGCAAGAAACGCGCCCTGCAGGGCGTTTGAGTACACCTGGGAAAGCGTCGCGTTGATGAGACTCGTATTGTCGGAGAGGACTTCAACCGTAATGCCCCGGGGAAGATCCGCGTTGATTTCCTCAAGGGCTTCGCGCACCCGGTTCGCCACCAGTACCTGATTGCCGTCGCTTTCGCTTGTCACCTGTATGTACACGCCGCTCTGACCGTCCACATAAACACGGGTGGCATTGTCGTCATAGGCAAGGCTCACGGCGGCGATGTCTTCAAGACGCACCACCAGGGAACGGTTCGCCTCCGCGTCGTTCCCGTCGGAAGGCACGCCGATGTTTTTTACCACAAGCCGCTTTACCTCGTCAACTTCGGTAAGCTCCTGGCTTGTCATGATCTGGTATTCCCGTTCCCCCCTTACGATACTTCCCCCGGAGGCAAGGACGCTTTGCCCGCGCAGGGCGGCGATGACATCGTTCAGGGTAAGATTGAAGGCTGCAAGCCGGTTAAGCGAAACCGCCGCCTTGATGATCCGGGTAGTTCCTCCGGTTACCTGCGCCGAGGCGACGCCCATGATACGCTCAATGCTCGACTGTATTTCGTCTTCCGCGAAAAGCCGGAGCTGATCCGGCGGATAATTGCCCCTCACAACAAGCCGCATGATGGGCATTGCGGACATGTCGAAGCGCCTTACCGTGGGGCTTTCAACTCCTTCGGGAAGCGAATTGGCAAGGCGGTTCACCAGGGTCTGGGCGTCGACAAGGGCCTCGTCCATGTCTGTGCCATAGGCGAAATTCAGGTTGATATAGCTCTGCTCAAAAGCGGAATTGCTGGTGATTTCACGGAGGCCCCGCGAGGAGGAAAGCGCCCGTTCCAGCGGATCTGTGACGTTCCGCTCCACATCAGCCGGCCCCGCACCGGGGAAGCGGGTATACACCGAAAGTACAGGCCGCGCGGTCGACGGGTAAAGATCCACCGCTATGTTGGGAACAAGCGTCGCCGCCACGCCCATGGCCAGTGCGTAAAGCATGACGATGGTCACAGGCCGCTTGACCGAATATTCAGCTATTTTCATTTATTCAAGCACCCTTACAGGGTCCCCGTCGCTCAGAAAATTCTGCCCCTCCGTCACCACAAGCTCCCCTTCCTCAAGACCTTCAAGAATTTCGACGTATTCCTCGTTTTCGATTCCCGGCGTTATGGCCCGCCTCAGGGCGGTGTTATTGCCGCTTACAACAAACACAAACCATGAACCATAGGTATTGATGACGGCGAAACGGGGAATGACGGGAACATTCTCCCTGGTTCCGGTAACAAGGCTCACCGTGGCGAACATCCCCGCCCTGATGCGGCCATCGGGACTGCCGGAAAAACGCAGCCTGATCTTGAGGGTACGGCTTGCGGGATCGAGCACAGGGCTCACCTCCTCCACCAGGGCGGGAAAATATTCACCGGGAAGGGCCTCAAGGCTCACCCGCGCAGCAAGCCCCGGATGCACGGCGGAAACAAAACGTTCGGGAACAAAAGTTTCGACAAGGAGCCCTGAAAGATTTCCCACCACATACACCACCGAGGAAGTCCCGACGGTATCCCCCGGACTGTACGGAGCCTTGAGGACGGTGCCCGAAACGGTAGATATGACGGAGCCCGGCGAATACACCTCGCCGGGGCGGGACGGGTCGACTATGGCCATCACGTCTCCCCGGTTCACCTGATCTCCCACGCCGAAACGCGCCTCGGTAAGCTTGCCTGGCATGGCCGGATATATGGACACCTGATTCCGCGCGATCACGTCCCCGTTTATCATTACCACGGTCTCTATGGTTCCGGGCCTTACCGGGGCGACCCGCACCGCGGTAAGGCTGCGGACCCCGCTTCCCTCTCCCCGGTCTTGGGGCCGTCCCGCCTGAACCTCTTTACGGGCGCCTCTGAAAAGGGTCAAGCCCGAAAGCAGAAGGAAAACCAGGGCAAGGATGATCAGCACAGGCGTCAATGCGTTTTTTTTCTTTCCGGTATCCACCGTCCACCCCCCGTTTTCTTCTGCCGGACAACGCCAATTGTACAGGAAAATGAGCATTTCCGCTATTGGAAATCCAGCGTCCCCTGTACCGCGCCTTTTTCCGCTTCCCCGTTTTCGGGCGCGTCAAATTCGGTAAGGTATTTCCGGTAGCGGACCGGCAAAAACTGCCGCTGGAGTTCCGCGTTGTTCCGTCCGTCATTGTTGATTGAACGGTGGTAGAGCCGCCAGAGGCCGGCATAGGGATCAGGGCCGCCTCCCCGGCAGGCCCATTCGCCGGCCGTAACGAAACATGGCTCGCCGTCCTTGCACAGAAGAACGGCGCGGCGTTTTTCATCAATGACGGCCCAGTTTTCCCCTCCAAAACGGAGGCCGAAGTGCCCGGCAAGTCCGGGAAGAACGTGATGATCCGGCGCGCAGCGGGCGGCGTACACCGTATCGCGCCCGGAGGAACCGCCGCCCTCCTGGCAAAGGGAAACAGGGCTAAAGCGGAGCAGGCCCATAAGGCGATCTATTTCACGCGCGGCCTTATACGAAGCTTCGAGAACGGCGCTCACACCGGAATCGCCCCGGTCCGGAGGGACTTCTCCCGATTCAATGGCCCTTACGCCGAAACGGATCATTTCGGCCTCGACAGGCAGTTCGCTCATCCAGGCCGAGAGGAAATCCCCATAAGCCTGAGGCGCAATAGCGCAGAGATCCCGCGCCGCGCCCGGAAGCAGGGCGGGTTCCGGCAAAAGGCCCCGCTCAAACGCTTCTTCCCCGCGGAGACGCCGGAATGCAAGGACGCGGTTTTTCGTTTCCGTTTCGGACATTCCCCGTGCGGCGTCGTCAAGGATGTCAAAAAGCGCTTCCAGTGAACGGTCGAAGGGGGGCTTTTTCATGGCTAAAACTCAAAGAGCGGCAGCTGCAGGCTGTCTTCTCCGTCGGAAAGGAGGCGGCGCAGGCGCCGGGGATCTTCGGGCCTGTCGATGAAGGCGCCGGCACAGGTAATGAAGTAACGGGCCCTTTTGAGGACGACACCCATACGCCGCAGGATGTCAAAAGTCGGGGAACGGGAACGGCGCGTTTCCAGAATACGGCGGGCGGTCTTTGCCCCTATGCCGGGGACCCGGAGAAGGGCCTCATAATCGGCGCGGTTAATTTCAACAGGAAAGAATTCCAGATGCCGCAGGGCCCAGGAAGTTTTGGGGTCCAGACGGGGATCGAGGAAGGGGGAGGATTCATCCAGAATTTCACCGGCGGTAAAATGGTAGAAACGAAGAAGCCAGTCGGCCTGATAGAGGCGGTGTTCCCTGGTCAAAAGGCGGCGCGGAGGAGCCCCCCGGTCCATGACTTCGGGCGGACCGGACATGGCAGGCAGGCGGGAATCGGGAATGCCCCGGCCCGGCGTTCCCACGGGAATAAAGGCCGAATAGTACACGCGGCGGAGCAAAAATTTCCTGTAGAGGGCGCTTGAAAGGTTGATGATCTGCCGGTCGTCTTCCGCGCTTGCCCCAACGATAAGCTGGGTGCTCTGTCCCGCCGGGGCAAAGGCCGGGGCGGAACGGATGCGCTTCCTGTCCTCCTCAAACTGGCTCCGCAGCGCGGAAAAATCCCCCATCGCCCCAAGTATTATCTTGCCGGATTTCTGGGGCGCAAGGTTTTGCAGGCTCTTTTCGGTTGGAAGCTCGATGTTGGCGCTGAGCCTGTCCGCCCAGAGGCCGGCCTCGCGTATCATTTTTTCCCCCGCGCCGGGGATGATCTTGAGGTGTATGTAGCCGCCGTAGCCGGATTCGGTACGGAGGGTCCGGGCGACTTCTATCAGTTTTTCCATGACGATGTCGCTGTCCGAAAAGATCCCCGATGAAAGAAAAAGCCCTTCGATGTAATTCCGCCTGTAAAAGGCGCAGGTAAGATCCACCAGTTCCCGGACGGTAAAAGAAACGCGCCTGACATCGGCGGAAGCGCGGTTCACGCAGTAGGCGCAGTCAAAACGGCAGACATTGGAGAACAACACCTTGAGGAGGCTGACGCAGCGGCCGTCTTCGGTCCAGCTGTGGCACACGCCGGCAGGCACACAGACGCCCATGCCCTTCGCCCCCGAAACGCCCCCCGCGCTTCCTCCCGAGCCGGAAGACGCGCATGAGGCGTCATACTTTGCCGCGCCGGCAAGGACGGCGATTTTTTCCTCTATATCCGGCAAACCCGCCATGATTGCTCCTTCGTATACTATACATCTGTATAGATAAAAAGGCAAGGGCCAAAGGGCTAAATGGTAAAACCGTTTAGCCCTTTGGCTGGGGAGTTTCGGCAAGGCCGAAACTCCAGGGGCCGGACATAGCGCCTCGCCGTTTAGCTCTTTGGCCGGGGGGTTTACTTTATGATGCTGGTTTTGCCCGGACTGCTTCTCCCTTCAAGATTGGGAAGGCGCCGTTCAAGGGCGGCCAGGGATATTTCAACATCCTCATGCACTTCATGTTCGGTGACGCATCCCACGGTGATCATGTCCTTTTCGCGGAGCACATTCCAGTTGAAGGTAAGGCCCACATAGGGAGTGGTCCTCCCCGCCCCCATGGGCTTGATCGTCATGACCGGTTTTTTTGCCTCATGGATGATCCGTATCACCGACTCAATTTCAACCTGCATCATAAAGCCGGCGGTATTGAAGATCTGTATGTAGGTTTCCACGTCATATCCGTTGAGATCGGAATACTGAATGATCTCCGGCATGTGGGCGGAAAGCCCCGGTATGAGGCCGCATTCCCGTATCATGTCGGTGTAGTCAGGCAGCCTGTCAAGCGTTTTTTTATTTTTACTGACAAGCTGTTCACAGGAGGAATGGTGTATGAGGCAGAAAGTTGATCCTATTTCGGCACTTGTCTTGAACACCGCCCGCGCTTCTTTTCGCGCCTGTTCGGTGTCGTCCACGTTGATGATGGGAGTATCAATAAGGATAAGTTTCTTTCCAATTTTGTCCTGGACGCGTTTGATTTTGTCCAGACAGTCGGGAGCCGATGAAAAGGGCGCCATCCACGCATCTATTCCGTAACCCAGAAACGCGTTAATCACCAAAAGAGTCGCTTCCACCGTAGAATGATATTCCTTGATGAAAAGATCCGCCGCGTGCCCCGTATGGCTCCATCCGAATATCCAGTTTGAACCTATCAGCAATCTCGGCAGGGAAACCCCCGCCACCGTTGTTCTTGGAAATGCCATAAACCACTCCTTGAAATTCACGGCGCCGTCCGGAAAACAGCCTGCTTCCCGGACAGCCCCGCGTTTTTTCCGTCTTATTTGCCCATAATGGCGTTGATCTTGGCCATACACTCGTCGATAGCCGCCTGAACGTTGCCTCCGGCCATAACCTGGGTGCACATGGTGTTCAGGGGACCGGAGGGGAAGGCGTCAATTTCGCTCCATTCCGGTATGGGCGGGTCGCCGACATTGGACCGTTTGGTCTGCTCGTCAAAAGTCTTGTAAAAAATATCATTCTTGAAGTAGGGATCGTTCATTACGTCTATCCGGCTGTTTATCAGGCCCATTACCTTCATGGCCTCAAGCTGTACCTCTTTAGAGCAGAAATACTTCATCCAGGCTTTGGCCGCATCCGGATTCTTGCTGGTCTTGAATACGACTATTGGCTCCGCGAAGGCTATGGACGATGGCCCTGATCCGGTCTTGCACGGCATGATGGCGGAACGGACATGGGGGGCGATCTGCGGCGCGTTGGCTTTGCAGGATGTATAAAAATCAGGAGATACGCCGAGCACAATGGCCGCTTTTCCTGCCTGGAATACCTGGCCGCTGTCATAGGAGGGATCGATTACGGATGTAGGCACAATCTTGTGGGTATATACAGCGTCGTACATAAACTTCAGGGATTCCCGGCCTGCGGGACTGTTAAAGGTCCACTGGGTAAAATTGTCGTTCATCAGTTTACCGCCATGACCTGCGAGCAGGGCAAACCATGTTTGATCAAAACGGGCATCACCAATATTAAAGAGGAAACCCGCCCGGTCTATGCTGCCGTCGGCATTGTAGGTGGTAAGTTTTTTCCCTGCCGCAATAAGCTCGTCATAGGTTTTCGGGAATTCCTTGATGCCGGCTTCGTCAAATATCTGCTGGTTGTAAGCGGCAACCCGAGTGTCACCTCTCCAGGGAAGGCCGTACCAGTGATCATTGACATAACTTGCAAGGCGGGCTACCTCATAGACACCGCTTTCACCCGCTTCGGCGACCACATCATCGGCAATCATAGGGCCATACTTGTCACCTCCGATTTTGATCCACGAACTGAGGAAAAAAATATCCGCCACATCGGGCGCTTCGCCGCCGGTTGATGCAAGAGTATACTTGGTATGGGCCTGTCCCCAATCGACATAAGTAACATTTACGGTTATACCCGTATCGGCCTTAAACTTTTCAGTCAGCCCCCTGATGAAATTCTGCTGAGCCTGGGGATTGTCCCCGTACTGCTGCATCCAGAAATTGATACTACCGCCGCCGCCCTGCTGCCCGCCTCCGGCCAGCAAAGGCAATGCCAGCGCGGTTATCAGTACTAACGATACCAGAAACACTTTCGATCTTTTCATTTTATATTCCTCCAAACAAAAATTATCATCATCCGCCATACGGCAGAAGAATAACTCTTTCCTTCCCCTAACCTTTGACCGCCCCGGAAGTGAGCCCGCTGATGAGGTATTTCTGCAGGAAACAGAAGATCAGCATGGCCGGCAGGGTGGCAAGAACAGCGGTAGCCAT
The DNA here is from genome assembly GCA_031257715.1 of Treponema sp. The sequence goes on from JAIROE010000312.1 coordinate 13,179, forward strand.
GGTCATGGCTATGCGCACGTTCCCGCCATATTGTCCGATGTAATCGTAAATACCAACCGCTACGGTCTTGAGCATGTTGTTGGTCATCATGACGCTGGCCCACATAAACTCGTTCCACGAGAGGATAAAGGCGAAAATGGCTGTGGCGATGATCCCTGGAACAGCCAGGGGCACGGCGATGCGCAGGAATACACCCCAGCGTGTACAACCGTCGATGATGGCGCTTTCCTCAAGCTCCTTTGGAATAGCGGCGGTAAAGTAACTCCGCATCATCAGAGTGGAAAAGGGGATGCCCCAGATTGCGTAGGCAATAATAAGCCCTGCGTAGTTATTCGTAAGATGCAGGTTGAACATCATAAAATAGAAAGAAACAAAGGGAAGCATGCCGGGGATCAACTGGGAGAAAAGGATGGTGGCTATCACCCCGTACTTGCCCCTGAACGAATATCGTGAAAGGCTGTAGGCTGCGGTAACCGAAAAAACAAGACACATGATAACTGTACAAAAAGAAACAAAAATTGAATTGAGCATATACCGCAGCATGGGTATGGTATTCCACACATCACGGTAATTTCCAAAATCAAGATAATCCGGAATCCAGACCGTGGGGGACAGGGTCTGCTGATGGGGAGGCTTGAGGGAACTCAGGATCAGCCAGTAGTATGGGAACAGTACAAAGATCGCCACCACCGTCATAATTATATAATGGACAACCGAGGCAAAAACGGTTCTGGTTTGCTTTTTCATAACATACTCCCTGTTTTACTTTACAGCCGGAACTGTTTCTGTCCTGAGGGAATTAATAATACTGAATACGGCGGGAACGCCGACAATACACAGCATGACCACACTGATAGACGCGGCGTATCCATACCGGAAGCCAAAATACGCGGCGTTATATACGGTAACCGAAAGCAGCTCCGTTGAATTGAGGGGCCCCCCGTGGGTTACCAGAAAACTAAGGTTAAAGCTGTTAAACTGCCAGATTCCCTGCATGAGAAGGGTTGTCTGAATGACCGGAAGAAGCAGGGGAAAGGTGATACGCCAGAATATCTGGAGTTTGGAAGCCCCGTCCACAAGGGCGGCTTCGTACATTTCAAGCGGGATAGTCTGCAGAGCCGCCAGAAACATCACCATGCAGAAGGGAAACATGGACCAGATATTGATCACAATAAGGGAAATCATGGGGATGGAAATGACACCGAAGTAAAAAGTGGGATCACCCAGAAAGTTGACGGGCTGGCTGATAAGGCCCAGCTTCATCAGAAGCCCGGAGATGGGGCTGAAATCCCGGCTCATGATCTGTTTCCATATCATGGATATCACAATGGGAGGGGTAACCCAGGGAGCCAGGAAGAGGGTACGGAATACCGCCCGGCCCTTAAATGCCTTGTTCAACTGCTGGGCCACGAAGAGGGCAAAAGTACCGCCGAAGACAAGAGTAAATACCGGCCACATGAAGGTATTCAGCAGGATCCGCAGGACGGTGGGGTTGCTGAACGCCTCGGTGTAATTTCTGAATCCTACAAACGGCCGGACCGGCCTGGTCAGGTTAATATCGAAAAAGGACATCCCTATAGAACGGACGCTGGGATAAATATGAACCATGAGAATACAGAGGACAGCCGGAATAACCATCAGAAAAGGCGCAAAGTGATCAAGAAAATTCAATC
>JAIROE010000335.1 GCA_031257715.1 Treponema sp.
GGCGCGGGGTCGCAGGCCTGGAGTTTCGGCTCCGCCGAAACTCCCCAGCCAAACGGCCATGCCATGGCATGGCCGTTTGGCCCTTGACCTTCTTCCCCCGCCGTGATAGTCTTGCGGAACAATCTTAATCCTTATAAGGAAGTCGTGGTATGAATTCATTTTTTTCCTTCCTGCTTATGGCCGGTCAGCAGACGGGCGACGGCGCGAGCGGGGGGCCTTCGCAGCTTGTCACAAGCCTTTTGCCCTTTGTGGCGATTATCGCCATCTTTTATTTTCTGATTATACGCCCCCAAAGCAAGAAACAGAAGGAAACCCAGCGTATGCTTTCCGCCCTCAAGAAGGGGGACCGCGTTGTGACCATTGGCGGCATACGCGGGACCATTCAGAGCGTGAGGGAAGGGACCGTTATTATCAAAGTTGATGATAACGTGAAGATCGAATTCAGCCGCAGCGCCGTTTCCAGCGTTGAGGCCGCCGCGAAGGAGCCGGAGAAAATCGAAGAGGACAAGGACGAGGCTCCGGCAAAGGACGGCTCCGCCTGATGAGCAAACGGTACCGGTTCGTCATCATTCTTGTAGTGGCGGCGATTTGTTTTGTGTTTCTCTTTCCCAGCATCCGGTGGTATTTTCTGGTGCCGGAGGGAAGAAAGGCCGCGGCGCTTCAATCGCGCGAACAGATAAAGATCGAAACGTCCCGGCGGGCGCAGGCGGATCTTCAGCGGCTTTTGGCCGCGGCCGCTGACGGCGGCGATGTGCCTGGTGATTTGTCTTTCCTTGTTCCTGAGGCGAAGAAGCTTTACAGGAAGGCAAAGGCGGCCGTGCCCGGGACGCTGGACGCCAAAACGCTGCTTTCCGCCTTTTCCGGCAGGAGCGAAGCCCAGGAAGCGATAGAAACAAAATACCGGAACGATATTTTCGCGCTGAAGGATCTCCAGAAGAACGCCGTTCAGCTTGGTCTTGATCTTTCAGGGGGCCTTTCCATCATCCTTCAGGTGGGAAGGACCCTTTCCGACGACGATCCCGAAGACGCGATGAACCGGGCGCTTGAGGTTCTTAACAGCAGGATAGACCGTTTCGGGCTTACCGAGCCTGTCATACGCCGGCAGGGCGCCGATCAGATCTACGTGGAAATCCCCGGCTCCGCCGATCCCGAGCGGATCAATTCCATCATCATGGGGAAGGGCGGCCTTGCCTTTCATCTGGTTGACGGGGAGGCGACGGACGAGTTTGCCGTCTATTATCAGGCGCATCCAACCGATACTTTTGACGGCGAAGGGAATCTTCTTTCGCCGGGCGTTATCCCCGCCGGTACGATGGTTCTGGGGGTTTACGGCAAGGACCGCTACGGGCTTGACGAGTTTTCCGGGCGCTATGTCGTGGTTAAGGAAGAGGTCGGCCTTGACGGGAACCACATCAGGAGCGCGACGGTGGAGCGCGACCGGGACGGAAAGCCCGCCATTTCCGTTGCGCTTGATTCCGAAGGCGGGGACATTTTCTACAAGCTGACCTCCGCCAATGTGGGCAAGCAGCTTGCCATAGTGCTTGACGACAGGGTTAAATCCTATCCGGTTGTGGAAACTCCCATCAGGGATACCATGCAGATTAGCGGCTTCGGCGGTGAAGAAGCCGCCAACCTTGCCCTTACCCTCCGGACCGCCGCCCTGCCGGTGGAGCTGGAAGTGGTCAACATGCAGAGCGTCGGCCCGTCTATGGGCGCCGATACCATACGGCAGGGGCTGTACGCCCTTCTGGGCGGCATCGCCGTGGTACTGGTCTTCATGATGGTTTTTTACCGGGCGGCGGGGATCAACGCCGTTGTGGCCCAGCTTCTCAACTTCTATTTCATGTTCAGCATCCTTTCGGCCTTCAATTTTACCCTTACCCTGCCGAGCATCGCGGGTTTTATCCTCACGATAGGCATGGCGGTTGACGCCAACGTGATTATCTTTGAACGGATGAAGGAAGAGCTCCGCCTTGGAAAGGGCAGGAAGGCCGTGGTGGAAGCGGGGTTCGACAAAGCCTTCTGGGCGATCATGGATTCGAACATCACCACGTTTATCGCGGCGCTGTTCCTTTCCCAGCTTGGTTCCGGTCCCATTCAGGGCTTCGCGGTGAGCCTTGCCATCGGGGTTTTTTCCTCGGTCTTTACCGCTCTCTTTGTTTCCCGGCTCATCTTCGATTTTAGCACCGATGTATTGCACAGCCGGCGTGTTTCCGTGGGATGGCTTTCCCGCCGGAACCCGGGCGGAACGGGGGAGGCCGCGTAGATGAAGATCATTCGTTTTTCAAGGCTGTTCATCCCGGCGGCGATCTTTTCGGCCGTCATCATCGTAGCCGGCGTCGCGGGATATATCGCCTTCGGGTTTAACCTGGGCATTGATTTTCAGGCCGGGCTTATACAGGAAGTCCGGTTTGCCAAACCCGCGTTCGGCGTTACCTATTCCGGCCGCGGCACCGCCGGCATCTCCCTTGACCGGGAGGGGATCACCGTTACCGTTGCGGGTTCCATCGCCGAAAGCGGCGGGAGCCATGTTTTTTCTTACGCCGAATACGGCACCGTGGGCGCAATCGCCGGGGCGCTGGCTTCGGGCGTGGAAGGGATTGAAGTCTCCTTTCTGGGGAACAGAAACGATCCGTCTACGGGCATTGTGTACAACGCCCAGGGCAGTCCCCGGCTTGAAAGCGGGACGCCCTATGTTGTTCACTGCCTTTCCCCCGACGCCCCGGCAATTTCCATTCAGGATGTCCGCGACGCCCTTGCCGGTTTTGAACGCACCGTTTCGGTGCAGGAGCTCGGCGTCCCTTCCGACAGGCATTACATGATACGGCTTGAGAGCTCCGGGACGGAAGGGGAGGGGCAGCCTGAAGGCGTGCCCGCGGACAGTGTCATTGCCGCCCTCGAAGGCCATTTCGGCCGGGGGGAAGTGGTGGTGATACGTTCCGATTATGTGGGCTCCCGTTTTTCAAAGAACCTCACCGATCAGGCGGGAATACTCCTCTTTTTCACCCTTATACTGATCCTCGCCTATTCCTCCATACGGTTTAAGCCGCAGTACGCCATAGGCGCAGTATTGGCGATAGTTCATGACGGCCTTGTCATTGCCGGCTTTGTGGCGTGGACCAGAATGGAATTCAACACGACCACCATAGCGGCGATCCTTACGATCCTGGGCTATTCGATCAACGACACCATCGTCATCTTTGACCGTATACGGGAAACCCGCCGTATTTATCCCGAAGATTCGTTTCTCGACGTGCTCAACCGTTCCCTTACCGAGACTCTGGGCCGGACCATCATCACCACC
>JAIROE010000005.1 GCA_031257715.1 Treponema sp.
GTTCCAATGTACATACCGGGGCGTTCCCGTACCGGATCAAGGCCCTTCAGCACCTTGATATTTTGAGCCGAATAGCTGGAATTCATTTTCCCATTGTATTCATCTTGAACAAAAAAGTAAAGATAACATACAATTATAACTCCCATCCATGCCTGCCCGAATGTTGCGTATGTCTTCGGGCCGCGTGCACGGGGAAACAGATTGTCTTCACCGGCGTGTGTACAACAAAATGTGCATAACTTGTGAATAAAAACGGTGTATTTTTACGGGTATGGGGGAAGAGGAAAACCCGAATGACAGGAGGGCGGTATAATGTTATCTAATTCCTTATAATACAAGGAATTAGCTTTATTTGTACTATTCAGGTATTAAGGTAAAAGGATATTTTACCAAATTTATCGTAAATTGAGGGATTAAAAATTGATGTATCCTTGTGGATAATATGTTAATATTATAGCAGGAAAAGGGCATCTCGATGGCGGAATGGGATTATAGAGCTTTTTGGGAGGAATCAATACGTCAACTTCGCTCGGATCTGGGAGAACAGGATTTTAGCATCTGGCTCAACAAGCTGGAATATTCCGGGGGGACGGAAAAAGGCATTACTATCGTAGTTCCTTCCAATTTTTACCGTGATGAAGTAAAAAAACGGTATCAAAACGCCATAGAAAATAAGATTCGAGAACTTTCAGGAAGGGATTTGGCCGTTCTTTTTGAGGTGATGTCAAAAAGGACCGAAACGGAGCCTGGCGAAGGGGAAAATTCCGGCCATTTTTCGGGCGCCGGAGAAAAAAGGACCGTAAACACGCCGGATCGCCGGTCTTTGGGAGAGGAAAAATCCGTTCCGCATGGTGCGCTTCCAGCGGAAAAAAAGTCCCGCCATCCCCAGCTGCGGGAAGATTATTCCTTCAACAAATACGTTATCGGGGAAAACAACCTCTTTGCGGCCAATGCAGCCCTCGCCATAGGAAAAAATCCCGGAGTTACCTCGTATAACCCCTTCCTCATCTATGGCGGCGTCGGATTGGGTAAAACCCACCTCATGCAGGCCATTGGCAACTACATCCACGAAAACTCGAACGTCAAAATAATCTATATGTCGGCGGAAAATTTTACAAATGACTTCATAGAGGCCCTTCACGAACAGAAAATGACGGCCTTTCGCAATAAGTACCGTCATGTGGACGTTCTGCTTATCGACGACATTCATTTTCTGGAAAAGAAGGACGGAACGCAGGAAGAGTTGTTTTATACTTTTGATGAACTATATCACGCAAAAAAACAGATAGTCTTTACCTGCGACAGGCCTGTTTCCGAGCTAAAAAACCTTACCGAAAGGCTGAAATCACGCTTTGAATGGGGCCTCAAGGTTGACCTTCAACCCCCGAATTTTGAAACCCGGTGCGCTATCCTCAAAAAAAAATGCGAAGATAAAAAAGTAAAGGTTCCCGATAATGTTACCTCCCTTATTGCCAACAAAATATCCACCAATGTCCGGGATCTGGAAGGGGCCCTGAACACCCTTATAGCCTATTCGGAACTGGTCGGAAAGCCGGTTACCCTTGAAATAGCCCAACAACAGCTTAAAGACGTGTTTTTTCCAAAACAGTCGAGTATGTCTCTTGAAACAATAATACGGGTCGTAGCGGAAGATTTTCACCTTTCTCCCAATGACCTGAAAGGCAAGAAAAGAACGTCAACCATCGTGTTTCCCCGACAGCTTGCCATGTTCATCGCCAGGGAAATTACCGAATATTCCACTACGGAAATAGGACAGACATTTGGAGGCCGGGATCACACAACAGTCATGTATTCCTGTCAGAAGATAGAAGAACAAATACGATCAAACCCTACCCTGGATTCGACGATAGAAAGCCTTAAAAGAACCATCAAGGAATACAATGCAAAAACATGAAAAATTCTGTAAAGGTGTTTATAAATTCGGAATAAACAGTGTATAATTCCGTACGGGAAGGAAAAAGTGGAAAAACTTTTGCCATTTTCATCAGGCTTGTTAATGGGCCAATTACAGATAATACAAACAATTAGCCCTGTTTTCCACATTTCGGGCATCCCTACTATTACTACTTCTATTTTATATATATAATAGAGAGAGGGTGAGAGGAGTTCGATATAGATGAAATTTATCTGTGATAGAAGCATGCTTCTTAAGGAAATAACCGTAGCCCAGGAAATTATTGCCTCCAAAAATGCCATTTCCATACTGTCAAATATCTATTTGAACGTGGAAAATGATACCCTTACCATCAAGGCGACTGATACAAGGGTTAATTTTGAGACAAAAATCCCGGTTACGGCCATGGAAGAGGGATCAACTACGGTTTTTGGTGAAAAATTTTTGGGAATTCTCAGTTCAATCCCCGAAGGGGATCTGGAATTTGAACAAAACGAGGCAAAAATAGTCATAAAACCGTCGCTTAAAAAAGTACGTTTTCAGCTTAAAAGCATAGCATCCGATAAATATCCGCCGTTTCCTGTTTCAAACGCCCCTTTTTTTGATATTCCGGTGAAGGATTTGAAGGATATGATTACGCATACCGTTTTTGCCGTGTCTGACGATGAAACACGGTACTTTATGAACGGTGTATTTTTTGAAAAAGAAGGCGGCAAACTTATCATGGTTGCCACTGATGGCCGCCGTCTTGCCTATTTTGGAAAGGATGCCGGTGAGGGTATCGATGACTTTGCCGGGGTCATTGTTCCGCCCAAGGTACTCAATATTATAACAAAGAGAGCGGGGAGTGAAGGATCCGTCGGGATTTCCGTAACCGACAAAACTCTTTTCATACGGTTTGGATCCTACAATCTTTCCTCTATACTCATTGAAGGACAATTTCCCAATTACCGCCGGGTTATTCCTGAAAGCCAGAATAACACCATTACGGTGAACCGCCTTGAAATTCTGGATGCGTTAAAAAGGGTTTCACTCATGGTGGAGTTGAAATCCCATAGGGTATATCTTGGCGTTAATTCCGGCGTCATGTCCGTTTATTCGGATGAAAACGATATAGGCACGGCAAAGGAAGAGATCCCATGTAAATATGACAGCGAAGAAGTTTCTCTGGCCCTCAATTACCGTTACATTGAAGATCCTCTTAAAGTCATGGAAGATGAAGAAATTGTCATTCGTTTTGGAGACCCTGCAAAAGCGATAACCATTGTACCTGTTCCCGAAAAGGAATTTTTTCACATCATAATGCCCATGCAGATGGATTGATGATCCTCAAGACCGTAAGGACCGTTTGTTTCAGAAATCTTGCCGATGCTGAAACCGAAACAGGAGAGAAAAATATATTTCTTGTAGGTCAAAACGGGCAGGGAAAAACCAATTTTCTTGAGGCCGTTTATTATGCTTCCTATGCGTCGTCTTTCCGGGGCGTACGGGACAGCGATATTGCCCGGATCGGAGAAAAAGATTTTTCGGCTTCGGTAAAAACAGCGGAAGCCGCCTGTACGTCTGTGCTGGTTAAATTTGAGGAAGGAAAAAAAACCGTCTTTATAGACGGTAAAAAGTCTTTGGACAGAAAGGACCTGCCCGAACTGGTTCCCTGTATTATTTTTTGTCATGAAGATATGGAATTTGTTTCGGGAAGTCCCGAACGGCGGCGCTGGTTTTTTGATCAGAGTTTGAGCCTTTACGATCCGGTTTATCTGGAGGATTTCCGCCGTTACCGCCGTGTTTTAAGATCCCGCAACACTTTGCTCAGGGAAGCGTTTGTCCACGAACGGGAATCAATGCTGAGAACCCTGGATTTGCAGCTCGTTTCCTGCGGTCTTCGTCTCATGGAAAAAAGGGAAGGCGCCGTAAAGCTCTTTTCACAGATTTTTGAGCCCCTTTATGAAGAAGTAACCGGCATAGACGGCATTTCGATCCGTTACGCTTCGTCCTGGAAGGAAAAAGACGAGGATGCCCTTGCCGCCTTCCTTTTGGGAAAACGGGAAGCTGAACTTGCCGCAGGCGTCTCCCTTTCGGGTCCCCACCGGGACAGGTATACTTTTGTAAGAAATCACGCTACGGAATTTGCGGGAAACGCCTCCACAGGCCAGCGCCGCCTTCTTGCCCTGCTCCTTAGAATAGCCCAGGCCCGCCGTTTTTCCGATATGACCGGAAAAAGGCCGGTTCTTCTTCTGGACGATGTTCTCCTGGAAATGGACGGCGAAAAGCGGTGGAAGTTTCTTTCCGTCATGCCCGATTACGATCAGGCCTTTTTTACTTTTCTTCCCGAAGAGTCCTATGAAGACTACAAAAGACCCGGAACCCTGGTGTACCGCGTCAACGGGGGTGTCCTTTTCCCCGGCACGACACGAGGAAAAACGTGAGAACGGCCGGGGAACTGCTTCCCATTATTCTGGAAAAGATTACCGGAAAAGCCCGGGACTACTCGGCAATGTCCTCGTCGTGGGCCGAAATTACCGAAAAAAACAGAATGCCGGCTGCTGCGGATCATTCCCGTGTTCTGGATCTGGATCGGGGCGTACTTCAGATTGAAACGGATCATCCTGGCTGGCTCCAGATCTTTCAGATTAAGCAGGAAGCCATCCTTACGGATATACGGGCGCGTTTTCCGAAACTCGCAATCACGGGAATTTCTTTTCGCTTGAGCCGCGGTCCGCTTTCGGGGCTCGAAGGCGGACATACCGCACAATAATGTACTCCCTTTACCGTTCCTGCGCCCTTTGCCCCAGAAATTGCGGCGTGGACCGTGCCGGAGGCCTGCGGGGATACTGCGGGGAAACGGCGGAACTCCGCGCTGCTTCGGCAGTCATCCATTACGGCGAGGAACCCCCGGTCTCGGGAAAGGGCGGTTCGGGGGCCATTTTCATTACCGGCTGCAACTTGGGCTGCCCGTTCTGCCAAAACGCCCGGATTTCGGGGGCCCGGCGGGCTGGAGGGGAAAGTCCGCGCGCCCTGGGCCGGATCATAGGGACTGAAGAATTTGTGGACATCTGCCGTGCCCTTGAAAGAAAGGGGGCGGAAAACATCAATCTGGTTACCGGAAGCCACGCCATACCCGCTCTGGCCGCCGGTCTTGATGCGGCGCGGCGCGCGGGGCTTACCATCCCGGCGCTCTGGAACACTTCATCCTATGAAAGCCCGGCCGCTCTTGAAATCCTCAAAAACCGCATTGACATGTACCTTCCCGATCTCAAAACCCTGGACAGGGACACCGCCGCCGGGCTTTTCGGCGCCCCCGATTACGGTGAACATGCCGCCGCGGCCATCCGCAAAATGATGGAATACCGGCCTTCGCGGGTAATTATCCGTCACCTCATCCTCCCCGGCCGCCTTGAATCTACCCGCGGGGTGCTCCGCTGGTTTGCCGAACATGCCCGTGGCAGGGCCCTCCTGTCGCTCATGACCCAGTTCACCCACGTGCCCCCCGCCGCCCCGAACCGTCCCCTTAACCGGAAGGAATACGACACGGCGCGCATGGGGCTTGTAGAATTCGGCATAGAAGACGGCTTTTTTCAGGAGTTTCAGGCCGAAGGCCACCCGCCTGCCCTGCTGCCGGACTTCACAATCTCCAATCCCTTTCGCGTTCCCCCCGGCGATCCGCCCCTTGCGGACCCGGTCTGGCATTGGCGGGACGGTTTTTGCGGGGCCACGCGGTAATTTTCCCCCTTTTCAGGGGCGGATTCGCTCAGGCGCGTGGTTTCGGGGATTTCCCGCGCGTCCTTTGGCTGCAGGCATTCGACAAAATGAACAATTTCCTGCCGGCAGCCGGCGGGAAGTCTTTTTGTTTACCGGGCTTTTCGCGGATTTGGCGTGTTTTTTGCAAAAATCCGCTGTGGAAAAACCGGAATTTTTCAGGGAAAACAGGAAAATTTCCATGGAAAACAAGAGAATTTCTCGGGAAAAAACAAAAATTTCCCAGGAAAATGAAAAAATTTCTATGGAAAAAATAAAAATTTCCATGGAAAAAATCGGATTTTCCGGGAAAAAAATGAAGCGTTCCGGGGAACGGCGGTATCCCCGGAAAAGCGGGCCCACGCTCCCGCAGGCCGGAGTGCGGGGAGGGGTACGCCGTCCGGGGGTTCCCGATGGGTACTTCATTGAAAAAAACCGCGCTATAGTGTAGTATGGACTTGTGTATACACGTGAAATTCAGGAGCCCCGCGCTTCGCCGATAGAAAATGGTGTGTTGTTACAGGGAACCTGGACCAGCGCCTTTCGGGAGGTGGACCTTCTGGATATCCGCTATCCCCTGCCCAGGTGGATGCGGGATTCACGGCTGAAGGAATGGGAAACTTTCTTTATAGGGGATGACCGTTTCTTTCTTGCATCTGTGTTGTGCAATGTCAAGCTGTACCGCTTTGCCCGTGTGTTCCTGTATGACAGGGAAAACAGGGAGAAACTTCTCTTCTGGAAGGTCATGCCCTTTGCCGGCAGGCCTTTTCCCCGCGGGCTGGCGAACGATTCCATTGATTCGCGGTCCTACGGATTCTTCTTTCGTATCCACAACTGGTTTGACGCGGACACCATCAAGCTTGATTTGGATATAGAAGCGGCGCGGCGGCGGCCTTCCTTTACCGCCCATGCCGAATTTGATCTTGACGGCCGGCGCTGTACTCCCATGGTGGTCTCTTTGGCCCTTTCCGATTGGCGCGGCATGTACGCCTTCAAGGCGCTGACTTGGGTGCGGGGGGATATGGTTTTTGGGGGGAAACACATTTCTTTTGATCCGGCAAGAACTTCGGGGATTGTGATGGACGCCAAGGGATTTTTCCCGTATCGTATGCAGTCCGTCTGGTGCAGCGCCGCGGGTTTTGACGATAAAGGGCGGCGTTTTGGTTTCAGCATTGCCGAAAGCCTGGCGAGGGAGCCGAACAAAAACAACGAAAATGCCCTCTGGGTGGAAAACGAACTTTCGCCGCTGCCGCCGGTCCGCATTACCATGCCCGGCGGGATCAATTCCGACTGGATCATACAGGATGTGGAAGGCATGGTGGATCTGGTATTTACTCCCCAAGAGCAGAACCGGAGCAAGGCGAATCTGATCTTTACCAGTGTTGATTACGAGATGCCGCTGGGCGTGTACAACGGCATGCTGGCGACTTCCCGAGGGGAACAGATACCGGTGCGCGGGCTTTGGGGCGCCGGCGAGCGTATTTATTTACGGGTGTAAAAGATGGCAAAGAAATCCAGGGCGATATATGCTCCGGGTGAATTGAACCGGGTGCGGGGAAAACTTGGGGAACTTGACCTGGAAGAAGCCAAGCGCATGGCCAAAATTCTGGGGGGAGAAGTCGGCTACGAGCGTACCATACCGCAGGAAGAAGCCCGGCACAAATCCGCAGGCAGAACCAGGCATGAAACGGTGGATATGGTGGTTGGCCGCAACGGTACGCCCCAAGACCGGCCGAAACGCCGGGTCGAGGTGGCGCCCGAAACGGCAAAGGCGCCGCCCAAAAAGGCCTTTCACCACAGGGAGGGGGATCCCTCCGACAATCCTGCCATTCCGCTGAAAGCCTCCTATTTTGAGCGGGTCAAAATGGACAAGTATGCTGGGGAACCGGAATTCGACATCAAGTCTCCCGGCCAGATCTTTATCTCCATGCTGTCCATTTTCAGCGAGCCTCCCGACTATGTAAATCCGTCTTTTGTAAGCAAGCGGCTCAACGAGTATTACCGCCGCATAGAGAATCTTGTTGTTTCCACCAGAACCCTCTTTCCCAGAAACAACGCCAAACGCAGCGAGAAGCTCAAAAGGGTGTCTCCCTTTGTGTTTTCAATTCTGGACACCATTCGCTACTGGAATATAGAGCGGATCACCGGGGACATGGCAAAAATACAGTCGCATCCGCGCACGGTCAAGGCCCAGGAATTTTCCGATATACTCAAGGCGATTTACAGGCCCCTTTTTATCCTCAGGAAGCTCGATCCTGATATTCATATAAAGGGGGCCTACAAACTTCTGTACCGGCTTTTGTACATAGAAAATCCCATGGATGCAAAGAAAAAATACCAGGAGCATATACGGACCGCCCTTTTGTCCTATAATGACGTGCGCAGGGATATTCATTACTTTTTATATCCCCTGCTGCTGAAACTCCTTTCCGATCGCTGGCTTCCCTATGAGATGTTCTTTCTGGAGCGGAAGAACCGGTTTATGTTTTTTATCAATGCGGATGAGACGGACTGCATTCTTCCCCAGGCCATGGCCGCGCGGGAAATGGAAACCGGGGAACTCTCCGCAGGGGGTAAAACGGAAGACGGGGACGATAAAAATCCCGATGGTGAAGAAGAAGATCCCGACTCCCCCGAGGTACAGGCGAGGAAGGCCAAAGAGGCTGCGGCCGCGGCGGAAAAAAAGGCGCTGGACCGGGGACTTGTCACGCTGGAAACCCTTTTTCCCAGGGCCGGATGGGACCGGCTTTCGACTTTTCCCGATCTTTATTCCTATTTTGCCGATATTTTTAACCTGAAAAACGGGTATGAACTCATTGCCCCTACCGATCCTCTGCAGCAGGTTGCCGTTCTCATGCGCATTGTGGAAGACCTCTGCTTCGGCCTCCGGTATATAACGTTCGGTTCCGTGACCGGCGCCGATGGAGATCCCGTGCGGATCGATGATTTTTTGGGGAATATCATCAATCACTGGCAGCAGCATATGGACATGAGCTTTGGAAGAGAGTATCTTCCCCGGCTTCGGGAATACTGCCACATACTGGAAAATTCGGCCGAATCGCGCACGTCCAATTATGCCAAGCGAATCCTCAACGAGCTTCACTGGACCAAGCGGCTTTTCTTCCTTCCGCATTACAAGTTTGAATCTGTCATGCCGTCGACCATACGGAAGGGCGATGTGACTCCCATCTACCCTGAAATACGGCGCATGCGGAAATACCTGACCTCGGTTGCGGCAGGCATAGAACAGGGCAGCCGCCAGGGCGGGGCGGAAAAACAGGCGCCGTGCGACGGCATTGACAATCCGTGGGAACCCTATAACTTTGAGGTACCCACTCCGCTTTCCACCCGGCTTGACAGCCTCCTTGATCCCAGGAAGCGGAACAATGCCGCGCTGGTGTTCTTTTCCCTGTCGGTCATCGCCGTGCTGGATCACCTGGTAAACAACGAAACCAGCTGGGCCTATGAAAACCGTCCGGGGCCCCTTTTCCGCAGTATCAATGGCGAGGGGATTATGCCTCTTTTCGGCGTGGAGACGAAAATAGACGCGGATCTGATCTTCAGGCAGACAATGAAAGACCGGGAGCGGGCCCGGCAAAAGGCGGCGGAACAGGAAAAGGACGCCGGAATGGAAATTTAGACCGGGAATATTTTTCGGTGATTTGTAAAATTCGGTTGACATATCGCGGGAAAATAATAACCTGATATAAACAGAAACAGTTGGAGGCTTTTATGAACAATTGGTGGAAATACGGGCTTGTCTTCCTTGGGGGAGCGGTGGCAGGGGCATTGGTCTACAAGAACAGGAAACAGCTCCGCAACATCTGTGTCAAGGCGGTGGGCGGATTAATGGACATTAAGGATATGGCCATGACGGCGGCGGAAACGGCCAGGGAATCGGCGGAAGACATCCTGGCGGAAGCGGATGCCCAGCGGAAGGCCGCCAGGGAAACGACGTAGTGCTGGATGCCGCGCCGGTCCACATGCTGCCCGGACGGGTAAGGTTCCGCGTAAGCCCTTCCGAACTCAGGCGGTATCAGCCTTCCGGGCTGGCAGGGCTTTTGGATGATATTCCCGGCATGACAGGCGCTTCCGTTAATCCCGTAAGCGGAAGCATCCTTGTTTTTTATAAAAAAGAGGAGATAAGCCTTTCGGATCTGATGGCGGTTCTGCGGAACATCGATCCTCCTGAAACGCAGGTGTGCGCGCCGCGGGAAAAGCGTCAACCCCCGTATGTGTTTGCCGCTGGTATCCTTCTCCGCCTGCTTTGCCCTCCGCCCTTAAAGCCCCTGCTGACGGTATTCACGGCCATCCCGTTTTTTTCAAGAGGATTACATTCCCTTGCCGGGATGAGGATGGATGTTCCCCTGCTGGACGCTTCGGCTATTGCCCTGCACCTTGTTTTCCGGGATTATTCTTCCGCCGGAACCCTTATGATCCTGCTCAAAACCGGGGAATATCTTGAGGAATGGGCGACATACCGGTCCCGGGAGAACCTTGCGGAAAAGCTTTCCGTCCATATCGGCAATGTGTGGGTAAGGCGGGAAGGCCGGGACGAGGAGATTCCGGAATCTTTGCTTGAGCTTGGCGACCAAATCATTGTCAGAACGGGGGCCATGATCCCGGTAGACGGCCTTGTTATTTCCGGCAGCGCCATGGTAAACGAGGCTTCCATGACGGGAGAAGCCCTGGCGGTGCTCCGAAGAAAAGATCACAGTGTCCATGCGGGTACAGTTGTCGAAGAGGGGGAGATCCTTGTTGAAGTACGGGAAAAAGGTGAAGACACCCGTTTTCAAAAGATCCTTTCCCTCATTGCCCAGACGGAAGCGGCAAAGGCCGGCGCGGAATTAAGCGCCAACGCCCTTGCCGACAGGCTTGTGCCTTTCAGCTTTTTTATGGCCTCTTTTACGGCCCTCCTGTTTCGGAGCCTGGAAAAGGCCCGGTCGCTTCTTTCGGTTGACTATTCCTGCCCCATAAAGCTCTCCATTCCACTGGTATTTCTGGCGGCCATTCGGGAAGCCCTTAACAACGGCGTCTTTTTTAAGGGGGGCGCTTCCATGGAGGCCTTTGCCGGTGTCGACACCATTGTGTTTGACAAAACCGGAACCCTTACCAGGGCGGCGCCGTCCCTGGACAGAATCATCACCTATCATGGCTTTACGGAAAATGAAGTTCTTAAAATTGCCGCCTGCATGGAAGAACACTTTCCTCATCCTGTTGCAAAGTCCGTTGTCCGTTACGCCAAAAAACAGGGAATAGAACACCGGGAGGAGCATACCACCGTACAATATATCGCCGCCCACGGCATTGTTACCGGTTACAGGGGCAGGGAGCCGCAGACGCAGCTGCGAACGGTTATCGGTTCCCGGCATTTTATTCACGAGGACGAACATATTGATATTTCCCCGGCGGAAAAAGACGAGATTGCCGTCAGCAGCGAAGGAAAATCCCCGCTTTACCTGGCGGTTGACGGCGTTCTGGCCGCCGTTTTTGTCATTGACGATCCGCCCCGGGAAGAAGCGCGGGAAGTCATTGAGATGCTGCGCCGGCTGGGAATTAAACGCTTCTATCTGTTTTCGGGGGACAACAGGCGCAGCACGGAGAGGATAGCGAAAAAAACCGGGGTAGATGCCTGCCGGGGAGAGCTCCTGCCCGCCGAAAAGACAGCGCTCATAAAATCCCTGCGGCGGCGGGGCCTGGTTACAGCCATGGTAGGCGACGGGATAAACGATTCTCCCGCGATGGCCGCCGCCGATGCGGGAATTGCCATGAAAGAAGGGGCGGACTTGAGCCGGGAAGTGGCGGATATTACCCTTAAATCCCCAAACCTTTATCCGCTGGTCATAGCCCGGCTCGTCGCGCAGAGGGCAATCAAAAAAATCAACCGTAGCATAGGACTGGCGGTAGGGATAAACAGCGTTTTGATGCTTTTAAGTATTTTTGGGAAGGTAACCGGCAGCGCCTCAATGATACTCCACAACATAACCACACTGGCGCTGAGCCTTAACAGTATACGCCCCCTCCTTCCCGGCGGGGACGGGGGCGCCGGAAGCGGGAAAGACGCCGAACGGTGATAGTGAGTTTTATCCCCGGCCGGGTCAGGCTCCGGCTCCCGGAACTGAAAGACGATACCTTGGCCGCGAGGGTGATTCTCCAGATCAACGCCATTCCCGGCATCACAAAAGCGGAAATCAAAACACGCACCGGAAGCCTCCTCATTGAATACGACACCGCCGTCATATCAACCGAAGAGCTTGTTGAACTTGGCAGGGCGGCGCTGGAAAGGGAAATCCCCGGAACCTGCGGGCTCTAACCTGAAATCCACGGACATTGATGTAAACGCAATGGATTTTGACGTGAACTCCACGGATTCTGGTTTAAAATCCACGGATTCCGGTTTATAATCCATGGATTCTGATTTGTAATCCACGGACATTAATTTGAAGTCCACGGATTCTATTTTAAAATCCACGGATTTTGGCTTATAATCCACGGATTCCGGCTTAAACTCCACGGATTTTAGTTTAAACTCCACGGATTCTGGTTTAAAATCCACGGATTCCGATTTAAAATCCATGGATTCCAGTTTGAAATCCGCGGATTCTGTCTCAAAATCCATGGATTCCAGTCTATAATCCATGGATTCTGAAACAGGCGGCGCAGTCTTTGAATCATCCGGCATGACCGTTGGGCCGGCCGGAATGCACGGGGGAATTTCCTTGACAAAAAGCGAAATGCCGGTCATACAGTATGTTATATTTGACTAACAGGAGGTTTGGGGATGAAGGGGATTTTCCGTAATACGCCGGTTCTGCTGTGCGGGATGCTGATGCTGAGCGCCTGCACCAGTACGGATGCGGGGACCGGGGTGCGCCCGGCCGGTTTTTCGGCTTGGGAGGATGTTGACGGGCTTTCCGGGGCGACGCTTGCCAGGGTAAACGACGGCGTCCTTGCCTATGTTGACCGGGTGGCGGGGACCTATGTGCTGAAAACCCTGAGTATTGAAAAGCCCGGAAAACCGGCGGCGGAGATGCCGCTTGGGGATAATGCCGTGCTGACGGCTTCCAACGGATCGGTGGTTGCCGTCCTTGGTGCGGGGACCGGGGATGTCCCCCGGGCAATCAGGGTTTATGACCAATCCCTGAAACCCGTGGGACAGGACAGGATATTCCCCGGTACTCCCCTGAACCATCCCGAAGGGGCGTTCGCCCTGACCGATAACTATATCGTGTCGGGTTTTGCCGAGGGGGATAAAACCTGGATCGGGGTATTCGATCTTCCGGGGGCCAGGGCGCCCGGCCGGGTTGACTGCTCCGATCTTGTCGGGAAGCTCATTACCCTGACCGCCCGGGGGGATTATATCATCGCCGGAGGAAGCGGCGGGACCGCGATATACCGGATAGACGGGGGAGACTTGACGCCAATCCCGGTAAGCGGCAGCGACGGAAAACCTTCCCACTGGCTGAAAAGCAACGGGTTTTACGCGATGGAATCAAAAGAAGGGGGCGCCGAGGTGAAGATCTGGCGCTGGGGAAGCGGCATCCCCGAAGCCCTGGGTTCCGTGACTGTCCCCGACATCCATTCCGCTTCCGCCGTTCCGGTGAAGGCCCTTCAGTTTGACCGGGAAAATCCCCATGCCGCCTACATGGTCA
>JAIROE010000126.1 GCA_031257715.1 Treponema sp.
CCCGCCTTGTTTACGGGAACAAAAAGGGGACGCCCGGCCCCTTCGGCCCCGTTTTCGGCGCGGTTATCCCGCAATCCGGGGGCGGCGTTCGGGGCGGCGGGGGCCGGGGCTTTGCGGCCGTGCCGTAAAGTTTCCCGGCCGGTAGCGGTGTTCGGGGCGATGGGGTCTGGAGTTTTGCGGCTGCGCCGCAAAACTCCCCAGCCGGCGGCGGCGTTCAGCCGCCGCCGGCCTTTGCTTTGACGTAGGCGGCCATGCGGAAGTCATCGCCCTTGATGTGGTTGAGGAGCCAGTCGCCGATGGCGGTGGTGACGGTGTTTACCATCTCCTCGCTGGGCCCTTCGGCGACGAGGCGGCGGGTCAGTTCTCCCACGGTTATCTTGAATTCGTCGTGGTAGCGCTTGTGGATGAGATAATCGGGGTAATCGTACTGGACCTGGAGCTTTTCCTCGTCGGCAAAGTGCATGATCGTGTAACCGGTGAGGAAATCGAGGGTTTTGAATATCTCGTCTTTCCCTTTTCCCTGCCTGGAAGCTTCGATGATGCTGTTAAGGGCGGCAACAAGCTGTTTATGCTGGTTGTCTACCTTCTCATAACCGGTTTCCAGGCTGCTGTCCCATTGATAGGCCATGGCATTCTCCTTCACTGTTATCCGAATGTATTGTTTTTCATTCCAGGGGCGGAAAATAGATGATTCCGTCCCGTCCTGAGCGTTCCATAAGATACACTTCCGCCTCTACCGGAAGATACGCCCTGCCGAAATCGGCGGCAAGGGATGACTGGTAGCTTAAAATATAGGAGCCGCTGGGAACCGACGCAAGGTTTCGCACCAGTTCTCCGGCTCCTTCCGGCCGGTAGAGGGAAAGGGTTTTTCCGCCTGTTTCCCGGCAGAGGTAGCGGATTTCCTCCTGGGGGGCCTTTTCGCCTATGACGACGGCGTTGAAGACGATGCCGTTATTGGCCATGTAGGCGGCGAGGGCGGAAAGGCCGTAGTTTTCAAAGGCGCGTTCCCCCGGTGTTCCTGTTGTTATAAAAATAACGGCCCGCTTCTTCGCTCCCGCCAGGAGGTCGGTGGCGGCAAGGCGGAGGGCAAGGTCAAAGCGCCAGCGGGGGCTGTAAATCCCGGCGCTTCCCCTGGCGGCGGCCTCGAGGGTGCGGGGGTTAAGCGGGTCGATCCTTTCGCGCTGGGGCTGGTCTCCGGCGGACACGAAGGAGCGTATCTTTTGGCCGGGGGCCAGCGCCGCGGCAATGTCACGGGCGGCGGCGGCAAGATCGTCCCGCAGCGCGGCGGCGGCGGGGGAGCGTTCGGCGAGGATGGCTATGTCCGATGCCGTCAGGCGGTAGCCGCTTTCGGCGAGGGTTTGTCCTGCCGCTTCCCGGCCCCCTTCGGTGATGAGGAAATTAAGCGCCTGCAGGCCCACAAGGGGGCGGCGCAGTCTGTCTTCAACCCGCAGTTCCACCGTTACGCGGGGAAACTGTTCGGCGGAGACCCGCTCTATCTGCACAAAAAGGCCGGAGGCCATGTCGTCCAGCCGGGTGAGGATCGAGACCTCCCCCGCGTCGAAATTCACCGCCAGTATGTTGCCGTTGCGGTCCATGTCGGCGCCGGTGATGCGGGCGCGGGAATTCCCCGCGGCCCCCAGTTCCCGTATGACGGCCGTATCGGTGTCGACAAGGAGGACGCGGTTGGTATCGGCGGCGAGGAGTTTCCCGTCCGAAAGGAAACGGAGGCTTTCGGGGCCCGAAAGCCCGGCGGTAAGATCCTCCTGGTAGCTTCCGTTACGGTCGAAGACGGCGATGCGCTTCTGCGCCCCGTCGGCGACGTACACGCGGCCGCCGCGGACGGCGATGCCGGTGGGTGAAAGGAAGCCCTGAAAAATCCCGTCCCGCCTCCCGAAGGAAAGGATGAAGGCGCCGGACGGATCGAACTTCGATATTCTCCGGTTGCCGTAATCAACCACGTAGAGGTAGCCCTCTTCGTCCACGGCAAGGTTCTGCGGGCCGATGAATTGGCCCGCGCCCCGGCCCCGCGCCCCTATGTAGGACTGCCATTCCCCCCGGAGGTTAAGGACGCTGATCCTGCCGCCCCGGTATTCGGAAAGGTACATGAGATCCCCCGGGCCTTTGACAAGATCATAGGGGCGGTCAAAACCGTTAACCGGCCCGCGCGAGCGGTCGTGTATTACGCCGTTGACATCCACCCGTACCAGCTCGTTGCTTCCGTAGGCGACTATCCACGCCGAGCCGTCGTCCAGGGGAAGGACCGCCGTGGGCTGCCGGAAAAGGACCGTGCCGTCCGATACGCCCGGATACCGGCCCGATTCCACATAGCGGATCTCGTCATCCTCGACAGGAAGAAAGGAACGGCGGTTTGAGACGGTTTCTATCATGCTTCCCAAAAGCACGCCCGGCCCCGAATTCCAGCCGTAGGCCCGGCCCGCTTCCCGCCATTGCATGAGGGCCGTCTCTTCCATGCCCGAGCGGTAGTAGGAGCGTCCCAGCCATTCGAGGATCATGGGCTCGCCGGGCCTGTAGGAAAGGGCCCGCTCAAAGGAAAGGATAGCCTCGTTAAAGGCGCAGCGGTTGTACGCCTGAATGCCCAGACGGAATTCCTCGCGGGCCTCAAGGGTGTTTATGCCGATGCCGGGTATGGGGGTCCTATCCTCCGCTCCGCCCTGCTGCGCGTAAAGAAAGCGGCAGAAGGCGGCCGCAAGCGCGATGAAGAGGATCTTTTTTTTCATCGTGCCCATCATTCCTCCCCGGTAACAGTCCTGAAATGCTCCCGTATCGTCTTTTCCTGGGGGGCAAGATCCACGGCATGCCTGAGCCAGGTGCGGGCTTCAAGGAGTTCCCCGTTTTTGAAGTAGGCCCAGCCCAGGGAATCAAGGTAAGCGGGATTCTGGGGCTTGCTGTCCACCGCCCGCCGGCAGAGGCGCAGCCCGCGGATAAGATCCGTATCGGTATCGACGAGTATGTACCCCAGGCCGTTCATTGCCGTGGTATTGGTCTCGTCCAGATCTAGGGCCTTTTCGTACAGCTCCACGGCATTCCGGTAATTTTTCTGCGACCACGCCGCGTACGCCAGCGTCGTGTACAGCTGAACGGACTCAAAGCCCGAACTCCGCAGGCGTTTCAGCTCGAATTCCGCCAGCTTTGAGCGTTTGGTTATCACGTAAATATAGGCCAGCGTCATCCGGCACTGGTAAACCCGGAGGACATCCCGGCCGGCGGTCACTACCTGTTCAAGGTAAAGCAGGGCGTCGTCGTAGCGGGCAAGTTTGGTATAGCAGAGCCCCAGATAATAGGCCAGTTCCGCATTTTCCTCCGTGGTAAACTTTCCGGCGTTGACCTGCAGCAGTTCCCGCAGGGCAAGATTCCAGCGTTTCAACCGGAAAAGCCGCTTGCCCTCTTCCAGGTTACCCGCCATCAGGTTCCTCCCACGGCGGCCGCATCGGACCTGTTCTTCCCGCCCGAACTGAGGCTCCCGTCGCCGGCGGCGGCAACAGGATGGATAAAGATCGCGCTTACCGAGGTCAGGCCGCGGGAAACGGCGTCCCAGTCGGAACCGCTTTCGCCGGGAGTATCCGTTTCGCCGCTCCGGAAAAAACAGTAAAGCCTGCCGTCGGGAGCCTCGTAGGGCAAAAGGGCGTCGTGGTAGATACGCCGGGACGGGAAAGTACGCTCCATGCCCGGAGGATTTTCCGCCCGGTTGGGGATATTGACGTTAACAAAGGTATCCGCCTGCCAGAATTCCCTGAATTCCCCCAAGTGCCTTACCGAATATGAAACCGCCATGCCCCAATAATAAGGCTCTCCTTCGACAAGCGAAAGCGCCACCGAGGGCAGATTCCAAAAACCGGCCTGCCGCGCCGCCGCCGCCGTTCCCGAATAGACAATATCGGTGCCGATGTTGGCCCCCCGGTTGATCCCCGCGACAACCATGTCGGGAAAGCCGTCAAGGCCGGGAAGCCCCCCCAAAAGGGCGGTGACCACGCAGTCCACCGGCAGCCCCGGACAGGACCATGTGTCCGTATCGTGCTTTTTAAGGCGTATGGGGCCTGAAAGAAAGGAGATGGAATGGGAAACCCCCGAACGGTTCCTGTCCGGGGCAAGGACAAAAACCCGGTGGCCCTCCCTCCTCAGCGAAACGGCGAGGAGATCCAGCCCCGGCGAGGCGATGCCGTCGTCATTGGTCAGCAAAATGGTCATGGCAATCCTTTCAGCTTCAGCCGCGAACGACGCGCGTTCCGGTGGCGGGGCGCACCTCGTAAGTCACCGGGTGAAAGCCGAAGATCCGTTCATAATCTTCCAGTCTTTTTTTGTATTCCGCCACGGCGCTTTCCCGAAGTATGGTATAGGTACAGCCGCCGAAACCCCGCCCCGTCATGCGCGAGCCCAGGACCCCCTCTATCTCCTGCGCCCTTTTGACAAGCCAGTCTATTTCAGGGCAGGATACCTCGTAGAGATCCCGCAGGCTTTCGTGGGAATGGGCGATAATGCGGGAAAACGCGGGAAGATCCGGCTCCCGCAGCGCCGCTTCGGCATCGGCAACCCGCTGTATTTCCTCCACCACATGCATGCTCCGCCGCCTGATTTCTTCAGGCAGATTACCCATGGAATCGACCAGATCCCCCGCGGCAAAATCCCGGAAACAGGCGCCCTCCCTGCCCCGCGAAAGGAGCTCAAGCCCCTTTTTTATGTCGCCGTGGCGCTGTTTCAGCTCCTCATCCACCCCCATGCGGGGCACGCGGGAATCCATGACAAGAATACGGTACTTTGAAAGGGGCGATTTGACCTTCCTTACCCCGGAGTTTGCCTCGTCAACAACAAGAAACTGATCCCTCTTTGCCGAAAACGCGACAAGGTAATCAACAGGGGAAGTTTTCCCGAAAAAAAGCTCGCGGGAGGCGGTAAGCGCCCTGACAAGATCGCCGTCGTGGATATTCGCCTGAAAGAATTTCCGCAGCGCCGCCGCCGCCGCCGCTTCTATGGCGGACGAAGAAGCCAGCCCCACCTGCTGGGGTATCGTACCGGCCAGTGTAAAGTTAAGACCCTTTACCGGATACCCCAATTCGGCAAAAACATGAATGGCAACCTTGATAAAATTTGCCCAGCGGTCTTCCCGCTTGTATTTAAGGTTGACAAGGGTGGTCCGTTTCCGCTCTTCCAGATCCGCCGCGTAAAAACGTATGGAATTATCCTTCCTGAAGCTCACCGCCACCCGGACCATCCGGTCTATGGCGTAGGAAAGGTACAGCCCCGCCCCAGGTTCGCCGTGTTCGCCCAGAAAATGGATCCTGCCGGGAGCCTCCGCGATAACAACGGAACCGGCATCCCCCTGCCCGCGCCCCCCTTCGGCAGACCCCCCCAATCGGTCGTCAAGTATTCCATACTCCTTTCGGTGAACAGGACCGATATCCAGCATCTATATATGACCTCGCATGATTGTAATGGCTCCATTGTACCCGAAAACGCCGCAATGTTCAATAAAAATGAGTATGATAAATTTGACAAAAATACGATTTTCTCCGGTTATTCCCCTTCAGCCCCGCAGAATATTCCTTGCGGCCGGCACGACGGCCGCCGCAAAGACAACCGGGAACAGCGCGGCCCCCAAAAGATCCCGCTGGGAAAAAAAAGCCCAGTAAACCGTCGCCGCGAGGAAGGGAAGGGCAAGAATAGCCAGAGCGGAGAAGACAAGCGCGGCAACGCGGCCGTTAAAGAGAAACCCCGCGAAAAAAGGAATGCCGCAGGCCAGAGAAGTCCACAGCAAAGGAACCAGCACCAGAAGGATGGGATTGCCCCCCGTACTCCATCCGACCGCCCGCAGAGCCCCGGCCGGTATCAACCACAACAGCGCGAACCTGGCCCCCCCGCCCCCCGGACGGAAAACCCCCGCCGCGGCAAACACAAAGTACACCACAAGCGGCAAAAGGACCGGAACGCATACAAAATCGACAAACCCGCTCAGCCAGCGGAGGAAACCGAAACCGCCGGGCGTGATAAAAGACCCCAGAAAAAACCGCGAGATGGCCGCGACGCTCCCCAGAAGCAGCGCCCACACCCCCCCCGAACTCTCATCCTCGGGAGAAGTGGAACGGTAGAAGAGATACAAGAGCGGCGTCCAGAGAAAACAGAAAAAACTCATGGGAATATCCTACTATCCCGCACGCGCCCCCGCAAGGGCCAGGCGCCCGCGCAGTTTACCGGGGGAATTTCGCCGCCGCAAGGCCCCCCTTGCAGGCGGACGCCGCCCGGAGGCCGCACAATCCCCGGCCCCAGGCCTGCGCGCCCTCCCCGCGGGGGCCAAACGGCGCACGCTCCCCCGTCCGGCCCGCCCATTGGGCTGCCCGTATCGATCATTTCAATCCGGAAAGACCGCCATAACCATCGCAGGCGCCCGGCCCGCCCGCCGCGCCCCCGCAAAGGAGGAAAAACGCCCCGAATAACCGCACGGAAGGCCCCCTCCATCCCGGCCGCCCCCCATGGAATGAGCCTCATCGCCGTCAAAGCGGAAACAGCGGGGCCGGGGCCTTAGGGCCCGGTCCGCACAGCCTTCACATGCCTGGAAAAAACCGCCGCATCCCCGGCGGAAAACTGCCCGGAGCCCCGCCGCCGCCGCGCCGCGCCCCCGGCCCGCGGGGAACCCCGCGGCAATCCCGAAGAACGGGACTTCCCCGTCACTTTCATCAGAGGGCGCACCGGCCGGCCGGGGGGATACGCCCCGCCCGGAAACCGCCTGACCTCCGCGAAGCC
>JAIROE010000174.1 GCA_031257715.1 Treponema sp.
GCATGTCCGTGGGGCTCGCGTGGACCAGTATGGGCGGCGACACACTGGTGATAGAAGCCGCATCGGTGCCCGGCAAGGAGGGAATCACTCTGACGGGCAAGATGGGCGACATCATGAAGGAATCGGCGGCAATCGCCATGACCATGGCCCGCAAACTTGCGGTGGAGCGCTACGGCGTCAAGGAAGAATGGTTCGACAAGAACCACATCCACATCCATATCCCCGAAGGCGCCACGCCCAAGGACGGCCCCTCCGCGGGAATCACCATGGCGACGGCGCTGCTTTCACTTTTCCGGGGCAAGATCATTGCGCCCAGCTTCGTGATGACGGGGGAACTCAGCCTTACAGGACAGGTCCTCCCCATCGGAGGACTCAAAGAGAAAACCATAGCGGCGCGGCGGAACAAGGCAAAACATATCATCATCCCCCGGCAAAACCTGCGGGATCTGGACGAGATTCCCGATTATGTAAAGAAGGGCGTCGAGTTCCATCCGGTTGAACGTTTCGATGAAGTGCTGAACCTGGCCCTGCCCGATTAGCAGCCGGGGAGGGGCGTCTTGTATATTCATCCAAAACTGGCGGCCTTCACCGAAAACCTTGAAGCCCTTTTTCATACGGTTGATGAATTCCTCGAAGAGGAATGGGGCGGGAGCTTTTCGCTCCATCCGAACAGACCCGCGCGGGGAAGCACGGAAAATCCCGAGATGGACGGCCTCTTTGAAATTGCCCCTGACTTTACCGCAGGCATCGGCTCCGAAAAAGGGCGGGGTTACATCATTTCGCTCAGGGCCGCGACGCTGGAAGCAATAAGTCCCGCCCAGTTTGAATTCCTCATGGAAAACGCCGCCGCCCTTGTCGCACGAAAACTGCCCGAATATTTTCCCGGCCGCGCCCTTGCGGTGATACGGGACGGCAAGCGCTTCAAAATTGTGGGGGACTTCAGTCTGGGCGAAGCCTGAAAACTTCGGGGTTTCAGAATTTCCCTTTGGCCAAATAACCTGAAGCAAGGGGCTCGCCGGGCTCCAGTTCGAGCACGGTGCGGAAAAAGGCCGCCGCTTCTCCGGCGTCTCCCTTTTTCATTGCGAGTACCCCCAGATTGCTGATGATCTTGACATTTTCAGGATCTTCCCGCAGGGCCGCTTCCAGTTCCCGCCGGGCGCCTCTGTAATCGGAAAGCTCCATAAGGCAGATGGCAAGCTCATTCCTCACATCGGCATTTGTCCCCCCAAGTTCGACGGCTTTTTTGAGCGCCGCTTCCCCGTCGCTCCAGCGTTCAAGGCAGCGCAGCGCCCAGCCCAGAATAAACCAGCCGTTCCACACTTCGGGGTGATCCTCCAGAAAAACACGTATCTTTTCCAGCGCCTCTTTTTCTTTTCCGCCGTGGACAAGCTCCCAGGCTTCCCGGAAGTTCTCATCGGAAAGAAAACATTCCCGGATTTCCCGGAGCACTTTTTCGGCGTTCTCCCGTTTTTCGTCGTCCGTTTCGGGAAGGCTCAGGTAGGAAGAAAAGCATGCCTCCGCCCCGCCAAAATCCCGGCGTTTCAGCCTGAAATAACCGGCGTTAAAGATGGCATCGGGACAGGGAGGATCAAGGGCAAGAATCGCGTCGTAAGCTTTTTCCGCGGAGAGGACGGCCTCCCCGGCTTCTTCCGGCTTTCCTCCCGCTTCAAGGGCGGCGGCTTTTTCTTCCAGCGCCAGCGCCCGGTTCAGAAGGACCACACTCGATCCGGGGAAGAGCCCTTCCAGCACGGAAAGGATCTCAAGGGCTGTATCAAAATCGCCGTTCTTCGCCTTGAGGATCGCCGCCTCATTGAATTCGCCAAAAATACCGGGTCGTACCGCCGTCACAAAGCGCCGGTAGTAATCTATCCATGCCGGTGATTGTACGGCGCATGGGGCCTGCGCTTCGGACAGCTCCCCTTCATGATATGCCGCGATAACCTTGAGCATTCCCGACAGGATCATCTCCATGGTAAGCTCATCGGGCGTAAGACTGTCCCTTCCTTCGGGGATTTCCACGGGAATGGGAATGGCGGGGTCCATGGAAAATTCGCCGTCGTGTTCGTACCCGCCGTGAGCGTGAACATGTTCCTGTATGCCGGAAGGGACGGGAAGAAATATGACGCGGGCTGTATTAATTTTTGCCATTGACATCCCCGGAAGGGGCCTTCTGTTCCGCCTGATCCTCCTGACCCGCCGCTTTCATCCCCGTCTGCGCCGCGGGCTGCCCCGCGGCCGGCGCCTGTTTCATCGTTGAATCCCCGATGCGAACCTGGCTTATGTAATCGTTGATCCGTATTTTATAGCCCATGGGGATTACGGTGTCGTCAAAAAGGATGACCACAGCCACAAGATCTTTTCGGCCTTCAATGCTTTCGGAACGGATAAATTTCCCCTTGAGAAGGAAACTTTCCCTGGGATCGTCAAAATCCACCCGCAGCGCCGCGTCCTTGTTCACAAGAAATTTCACCACCCCCATCATGATGAGTTTTGCCCCGGAAAACGAAATGTCCCTGAGTATGCAGCGGCGGGGCACCCCCTGTATGAAGACGGCGCTTTCTTTGGACAGCATGTTGAGTTTCCTCTGGGATTCGGCGGAAATAATGATGCGCTCTTCCCGCCGCTTGGCGGAATTGACATTGGCGTCAAGCAGCCTTCCCATGATCTCGATAAGATCGTCGGGCGGCCGCTGGGTAAACTGGAGAGCAAAGAGGGCGATATCCTCCGAGCCGCCGTAGGGGGCCTGCCCCATGACGCGGGCGGCGACAAAGAAGGTCACGGGATTTCCTGTTTCGGGGTTTTTGAAACAGTACCGGAGGCTGACGTAGTTATTGGCCTGCTGGAGCTTTTGCGTGATCCCTGATTTAACGTTAACTACAATTTTCGCCCCTTCAAAGGAGGACGAGTATATTACACAGGGCCAAAAGTCACTGACGCATTTAAGATGCACCTGCTGGGTTAAAAGCCCCGTTACCTGTATGATCTCCCTGGTAAAGGTAACGTCAATACTTTTAAACCGCT
>JAIROE010000181.1 GCA_031257715.1 Treponema sp.
AAGTTGTGTTGTCGCCATAACAACCTCTGCCCTAACCATAGGTTGTTCCCGGCCCCTTTGTAAAAGGTTTTTAACCCGGGGACGCAGGGGCACTAGGCACCGATCCGGGCGCGGCCGTCTCCGTTCGGCCCTTGCTTTACATCTTTTCCCTGCGTTATGATAAGCCATGGACCCTGGCATACAACCTTCTGTCGAACTTTTGATGCGGAATATCAAGCGGCTTATTTCGGTTGATACGAAAAAGCTTGAGTATATCATCGCCGCCTGGATAGCGGGGGGACATGTCATTCTGGCGGATTCCCACGGTGTGGGGAAGACTTCCCTTGCCAGGGCGCTGGCCCATTCCATACGCTGGCGGCCCGAGGATATGATTGCCGGGGATGTCAAAATGGAGGGTTTTAACCGTATTCAGTGTACGGTGGATCTGCTGCCGCAGGACATTCTGGGGTATAACCGTTTCATCGGGCATTCGGGGGAGGTGGTTTTTAACAAGGGGCCCATCTTTGCCCATTTTGTGCTCTGCGACGAGATCAATCTCCTTACGCCCAAGACCCAGGGGAGCTTCCTTCAGGTGATGGAGGAGCAGACCGTTACCATTGAGGGCAGGCTGTACCGCCTGCACGATCCTTTCTTCATCATCGCCACCATGAACCTGCGGGGCGTTCACCTCTTTCCCCTGCCGGCGCCCCAGCTTGACCGGTTCATGATACGCCTCTCGCTGGGCTATCCTTCCGCCGAGGATGAACGGGCGATAATAGGGCGGCACGGCAGGATGGACGCTTGGGATAATTTTGAAAGCGTCGTTGACAGCGCGGACCTTATACGCTGGAAGAAGATGGTGGATGATGTGCAGATGCACCGGGACGTGAGCGCCTACATTGTGGATTGTGTACGGCAGACGAGGGTGCACCCGGACATTGAAAGTGCCGCGAGCCCTCGGGCCGGGGTGCGGATAAGCCGGCTTGTGCGGTCCCTTGCCCTGTGCAGGGGCCTTGATTATGTGCCCATAGATTTTGTCAAAGAGATTTTTGTTTCCGCCATGGCCCACCGTATCATCACCCGCGATCCTTCGATTCCTCCCGAAGCGCCTCTGGAGCATATCCTCAATACGGTTCCCGTGGAACCGCCTGTTTCCGGGGAACCGCGCCTTCCCATGGGGCCTCCGTCGTCTGCGACGGGATCTGCCGCGTCCGGGGCGGAGTCCAAAGCGGAATGACCGCCAGCAAGGCCGGCGGCCGTTCCCGGTTCCGTGATGTTTTTGTCTTTTGTGTTCCCGGCTGCGCGGCGGCGGCGCTTGCGCTTGTTGTCCTTGTCCGCGCTCTTTCCGCCCGCAACGCCTACGAGATTGTTCTGTCCCTTGCGGTGCTCTGTGTGTGGGCCGCCCTGTTCCTTTCGGGTTCCCTTGCGGCGCGGCGCCTGTCCGCGCTGGAGCCGCTCTGGAAGATGCCTTCGCCCTTTACGGCGGATGCGGCGGAGGAGACCCTTATCACCGGTCTTGACGGGCGCTTCCCCTGGTTTTTCCGGCTGCACTTTACCGTGCGGGGCCGTTTTTTCCCGGGGGGGGACGGCCGCGGATGCCCGGTGCTGGCCGAGACATCGGCCCCCAGGGGAAGCAGCGCGGCGCGTCTTGATTTGCGCTTTCCCATGTCGGGGGTTTTTGCGGGGGAAGGTTCCTGCCGCCTTCGGGACGTTCTGGGTTTCTTTTCCTTTCCCTGCGGCCGTCCCGGGCGCCGGAGTTTCCCGGTACGGAGCGCTCCTGCTTCCCAAAAGATCTTCCGCATCGACGCCCGCTCGGGGGCGGAGGACAGGCGCAACAGGAATTCAAGCGACGAGGAGCGCTACTACATGCGCG
Organism: Treponema sp.; assembly: GCA_031257715.1. Next base: position 1,853 of record JAIROE010000181.1, read on the forward strand.
AATACGCTCCGGGGGACCGTTTTCGGGACATCAACTGGAAGAGCTCCGAGCGCATCGACACCCTCATCACCCGCATATCCCCGGACAATCAGGAGAAGGTAAGCCGCATCGAGGTGTACTTCCGCAATTACGGGCCTTTGGGCCGGAAACCCCTGGGGGATCTCTGGATGCTGGACCGCGCGAAGGCGCGCCTTGCCCGGTTCCTGCGGTCCGTGTTGGAGGAGGAGTCCTCCTGGGTGTTTAATGTTCGCACCGCCGGGGACAGCCGGGAGATAACGAATCAGGACGAACTGGACAATTTTCTGGAGGAGCTTGCCGCCCTTCCCTTTGCGCCGCACCGGAATGAGGAGGCTCCTTCCCCGGCGGGGGGCGCTTTTGGGACGGGCGCATCTTCGGGGGAACTCTATGTCTTTTCCACCGCCTGCGACGCGGGGCTCCCGGCCTTCCTTCTTGCCTGCCAGGGGAAACCGCTCTCACTTTTCTTTGTACGGCCCCCTTCTCCGCGCGTTTCCCCGCATTCCACCGTCCCGGCGGGGGAGGGAACACCGGCTGCGGAGGGTGAAAAAAACGGGGAGGCCGAAAGGATCAGCGTGAGGGATTTTGCGGCGAAGGGCTTTGTTCCCGATCCCCTCTGGCTCTTTCCCCCGAAAAAGCGCGCGCTGATTCTGAATGTTCCCGTCCTTCCGGGTCTTGTCGATTACGCGGAGGCGATCCTGTGAAAAAATCTTCCGTGGTCCTTTTCAGCCTGCGGATTTTTTTCTATCTCGGCGTGGCGGCTCTCCCCGCCTTTCATCCGGGGATTTCGGTTTCCTATGATCGTGTGGGCTTTATCCAGTGGTTTTTGATCGTTCCCTTCGGGGCGCTTGTTGCTTTTCTGCCGGTCCGGGGGAAGGCCGGGGGAAAGGTTCCCGTGAAGTTTTTGCTTGCGG
>JAIROE010000241.1 GCA_031257715.1 Treponema sp.
CCGCGTACATACGGGATACCCTCAATGGGATCCAGTACGGCACTCTTGCGGACTCAAAGGGATGGATGACCGGCGTCACCGTTTGAAACGCCGCAAGCCCTGTCCCCCGTTAAAAACGCAATCGAAGCCTCGCGGTAACCAACCCGGCGGTTCCGGTCATGTGCGGGCCCAGTTCCCCCCGGCGGCCATTTCCGGTAAAGACATCCTGATCCAGGGGAAGGCGGCCGGTCAAACCAAGGGTTATCCCCTGAAAAAGGTCGTGATCGAGGGCAAGCGACGGAGAAGAGGATATATCGTCCAGGCCGAAAAGAACGGTAAGGGTTATGCGGGTGTAATCGCTTGCATGATAGAGGAAGGTGCCGCACAGGTAGTTCCGGTTTAGAAATCCGGTTTGATTCCCGGAACTTTTCGCGGTGGATGATGCGGCCCCGTTGTAGAGATATTCAGCCAGGATATAGCATTTTCCGTCAAAAAGGGAATAGTCAAATCCGGTACTTGCCGAAAGTCCCTCTATACCGGTACGGGCCTGGTGATTATATCCGTAAAGCAGGTCGAGAGTAAAACCCGCTTCCACATCGGCCTTGAGAGACAAACCGGTACGGTGGATTCCATATTCGCACGTTTCCCGGGGAGTTTCAAAGCTGTATAACACCTGGACACTTGCCTTGTCCCCGTGTTTATCTCCGGAAATTCCCGCGAGAAAACCGCCGCCGCCGGCCGCGAAGGGATTTTTGGGAGTGACGGTAAAGGCGAGCAGCTTGAGGGTATCTTCAGGGTAGGCGGAAACGGCCGCCCCCAGAACGGCCCGGGGACGGGCATCGGGGAACAGGGGGTTTCGGGGATTAAGAAAGTCGGAGGGACCAAAAATCTGGCCGAATCCGAAACCAAGGCGCATGAGTCCCGTATCCGCATCAAGATATTCGCCCTTTATCCGCGCATGGAGCCGTTCCAGTTCCATGGCGGCCATATAATTATCTCCCGTACTAAAAGCGGAGGCGGAGAAGGGGTTTGAAGCCGTACCGGTAAGACTGCCGGCGGCCAGAGCGGAACTGCCGGCGGCGGCGACAAGGTTGAAGGCTCCATAAATATCGGCTCTATCCCCTATTTTTTGCTGAAGCCGCAGATGTCCATACGCTTCCCAGCCGAATAAAAAGGGCTCCGAATCCCCTATACCGGCCTGAAAACTCACCTTGTTGTCCAAAATGCCCGAAAGGGTAAACCCTTCCGCATGCGGATCGGTCCCCGAACAGGGGAGCATCATCCCCAGAAGCAGGCCGAAAATCCTGATCGTTCTTTTCATACTGCCGCCGTTCCCTGTTTTCCCTACCGTTCCAGATTTCTCGTGCTGAAGACCGAATCGGGGATGGGCCTATCCAGGATGATGTTTTTCAGGATCACTGTCGTTTTACTGTCCCGGCGCAGGAGATCCCGAATCTCCATTTCCACGGGAAAGCGTCGGCCGCCTATGGTTTCGATCCTTTTCAGGTTATATTCCTTGAGTTTTACCCCGGAAAGGGAAAAGAGCTCGTAATGGAGGCAGTCTCCATGTTCTTTGTCTATCCAGAGTTTCCGCCTTGGGTAACTTTCAGTCCTCTTCTTCGCGCCGAGATCCAGGATCCAGCAATCGCGGTTATTCCAGATTCCGGACCCCGCAAGAACCGGATCGTACCGGGCCGACAGTCCTTCATTTTCAAGGGTGTCCTCATAGGAAAGATCCGACCCCATCATACTCTCCTTGAGCATATGCCCCGAAATGAGCATCACCTCCTCGGTATCCGGAGAATACACATAGAGCCGCCCTCCCCTCTTGAGATACCTGGTTCCCCGATCATCGGGATTGGTAAACTCCGTAAAGTTGTCGCTGTTCTTTCGGGCCCAGGCTTTCATCGTTTTAACATAGCGCCGGTTTTGATACTCGATTATCATTTCCCCTTCATATTCAATGGTGGTATAAATTTCGTTGTCGTCCACCCGCCGCAGCAACTCCGCCGCGGACGGCGTCTGTCCGTACACAAAGGCCCCTCCCAATAAACCGGTCAAAAACGCCAATGCCATTACCTTCCCGTTCATGTTAAACCTCCATATTGAAAGACGCTATTTCGCGGGCATGGAACAGGGGCCCGCCCGTTTTCCGTACTATCTTCGCAGCGCTTCCACCGGCTCAACGAAAGCGCTTTTAAGTGAGGGAAACAGGGTAAAGAGGGATGCCGTCAGCACGCCCATGAGCCAGCTTCGCAGCAGGCTGGCGAAACTGAAGTCGAAGAAGATGGCGTTGGCCGCGGGCATTTCGGCGAAGGTGCTTTCGCCGGCCATGGCGGTCCAGCGCAGGGGAAAAAACTGACCGATGCCGGTGAGAAGCCCCCCCAGGATTACCCCCACGGCGGCGCCGGCCATGGCGAGGAACACCGACTCGAAAAAGAAAACCCGCACAATTTCTCCCCGGATCATACCAAGGCTTCCCATCATGCCGATTTCCTTGATCCGCTCGTGGATGATCATGGTAATGGTGTTGACAATGAGGAGGCAGGCCACAATGAGGAAGATCAGATACATCAGGTAGTACAGGGGCTGGTACATATTCATCATGACAATCCAGTACTGATCCCGCCACTCGGTAATCACGTCATCTGAACCGAAGAGGGTTTCCA
>JAIROE010000206.1 GCA_031257715.1 Treponema sp.
GTGATTGTTATTAATACCGGAGATATATCGGCAGATTGCCATGTTATTATTCCTGGCCTACAGAATTTTTTGCTTGTTACGCCTGAAAATCCTGACTCTCTCAAAACAGACGGGAATATTATAATCCACGCTCGTTCAGCGGCTGTAATTATGGAAGAATAATGAACGGGAATTTTTAGGAGGCAGTATATGACATTTGGAATTTATTACGCATATTGGGAAAAAGAATGGAAGGCGGATTATACCTTTTATTGCAAAAAGGCGGCCGCGCTGGGCTTTGACGTACTGGAGATCGCTGCCGGCGGACTTCTGGAAATGAGCGCCGATGAGCTGGCAAAACTTCGCGGAGAAGCGGGAAAAAACAACATTACCCTTACGGCGTGCATCGGTCTTCCCGCTGAATACGATCTTGCGTCGGATGACGATGCCGTACGGAAGAATGGACTTGAATATATGGGCAGGATTTTCCGGGCCATGAACACGGCAAACATTACAAAGCTGGGGGGCATAATATACGCCTATTGGCCCTGTGATTACAAACGCCCATTCAACAAAACAAGGGCGTGCGCAAACAGTATTAAAAGCGTCTGTATTGCGGCAAAAGAGGCGGCGGAATATAACATTACGCTGATGCTGGAAGTTGTAAACCGCTTTGAACATTTTCTGTTGAATACCGCGGCGGAAGGCGTTGCCTTTCTTGAAAAAGTCAACATGCCGAATGTGAAACTTCTTTTGGATTGTTTTCACATGAACATTGAAGAAGACAGCCTTGGACAGGCGATCCGGCTTGCCGGAAAACATCTTGGTCATTTACACATTGGTGAATGTAACCGCAAGGTCCCCGGAAAAGGACACATGCCATGGCAGGATGTCGGCATTGCGCTGCGTGACATCGGCTTTGACGGATCGGTTGTCATGGAGCCTTTTGTCCGCATGGGTGGTACTGTCGGCAGCGACATCAAGGTCTGGCGCGATATAAGCGAAGGAGCCGACAATAATAAAATCGATACGGATCTTGAAAAATCGCTGCAATTTATCAAGCATGTGTTCAACCAATAGCAAGGCGGATTGAAATACGCTATTATCCTATCCTGCAGGAGGAACAACGAATGAAAAAATATAAAGTCGGACTGCTTACGATGTCGGATGGCAGGCCGTATCTTCATGAGACTCAGTTTAAAATGAACATGGAATATCAGGGGGAAATACAGAAACGGCTTGAAGCAACAGGGCTGGTCGAAGTTACGGCAGGAACGGCGCCGGTTAATTCAAATACCGCCGCCAAAACGGAAGCAATGCGCCTTAAAAACGCCGGCGTAGAATTAACAATATTTAATTATGCCATTTGGTGTTATCCGCAGTATACTGCGGTCGCAAGCAACTACGCCCCGGGGCCCTACATCCTGTTCTGCAATATTCATCCGTCCGAATGCGGCATGGTCGGTATGATGGCGGCGGCCGGAACTTTTGATCAGCTTGGTCTTGTATATGAAAGGATATGGGGCTCCATAAAAATGGATGAAGTTCTGGAACGCGTAATGATCTGCATACGGGCCGCCGCCGGCGTAAACCGGCTGCGCGGAAATACATATGGCAATTTCGGAGCCCGGCCCATGGGAATGTACACCGCTGTCGCCAATCTGGATCAATGGCAGCGTACATTCGGAATTGATGTTGAAAATTTTGAGCAATATGACATTGTCCGTTACGGCGAAACAATTGAACAAAGCAAGGTAACCAATGCGCGGACATGGCTTGAAAAACATGCCCGGAAAATCGAATACAACGGACAAAATCTGACGTCCGAAAAACTGGAGAAACAGATCCGCTCATATTATGCACTAAGGAAAATTGCCGGAGAAAAGGGTATTGACTTTTTGGGTATTAAAGCCCATGGTGATCTTACCGATTGGTATGTAACCATGGATATTGCCGAGGCTTTTCTGAATGATCCTTATGATTGGGACGGACCGCATGAACCAATTATTGCATCGACGGAGTCGGATATGGACGGCGCGCTTACCATGCAGATTTTTAAATATATGACAGGCCAGCCGGTCCTGTTTGCCGATGTCCGCCACTATGAGGCGCCGGAAGATATTTGGTTCTTCGGTAATTCAGGAACGGCGGCAACCTACTACGCGGGTAAATCTTCCGATCCTGCCGAGAACATGAAGAATGTATCCATCCTGCCTGAAAGCAAAGATTATCCGGCCGGAGGAGGCAGTGTTCATCATTTCGCCATGCCCGGCAGGATAACAATGGCAAGGCTGACCCGCAGACTGAATCAGTACCGCCTGACCTTGGTACCGGGTGAAATCGTACATTTTGAACGTGAAAAAATGGAACGTTTGGGCGGCATGGCCACGCCGCAATGGCCGGTCGCGTTTACAAAAATAAAAACACGTCCTGAAGAATTTCTGAATAATTATCCGTGCAATCATATCCACGGCGTATATGGGGATTATATCAGGGAATGGCAGTTTGTCGCAAAAATCCTTGGCATAGAAGTTCAGATACTCGGACAATGGCAGCAACACAATGAGTAAATTCATTCTGGCCCACGATCTTGGGACAAGCGGAAACAAGGCAACTTTGTTTTCCCTCGACGGTGAAATGGGGGCGAGCGTCCTCCATGAGTATCCTGTTTATTATCCACAGCAGGGCCGCGTTGAACAGAAGCCCGGTGATTTCTGGAAGGCGGTGTGTGTTTCGACACGGGGGCTTCTGGAAAAGGCCGGTGTAAAGCCGGGCGATATTGCCGCGGTGTGTTTCAGCGGGCAGATGATGGGCTGCCTGCTTGTCGACAGAGAAGGCAATCCGCTGCGCGACATGATTATCTGGGCGGATACCCGCGCGGATGCCGAAGAAAAGGACATGATCGGCAGACTGGGCATGGAGTATGTGTACAGGACGACCGGCCACAGGATCAGCGCCTCGTATTCGGCGGCAAAGCTGCTGTGGGTACGCAGCAATGAAAACGGCGTATACAGGCGTGTCTATAAAATGCTTCACGCCAAGGACTATATCATTTACAGGCTGACCGGAAAATTTGTCACCGATTACAGTGACGCTTCGGGAACCAATCTTTTCGATATTAAAAAAAAGACGTGGGACAGGGAAATACTGGGCGCCCTTGATATTCCCCCCGGTCTGCTTCCCGATCCTCATCCTTCAACGGATGTGGCGGGGAGCGTTACGGCGGAAGCGGCACGGGAGACGGGGCTCTGCGAGGGAACGCCCGTTATCATCGGGGGCGGCGATGGCAGTTGCGCCTGTGTCGGCGCGGGAGTAACAAGCGAAGGCAGCGCCTATAACGTTCTGGGCTCGTCATCGTGGGTTTCACTGGCAAGCGCCGCGCCGGCCTACGATCCGGAAATGCGGACTTTTACCTGGGTACACCTTGATCCGGCCCTCTACACACCATGCGGCACCATGCAGGCGGCGGGTTATTCCTACAATTGGTACAAAAACACCCTTTGCACGGGAGAGATCGCCCTGGCCGAAAAAGGCGGTGAAAATCCCTACCGGATCATCGACCGGGACGCCGTCGCGTCTTCTCCCGGCGCCGGGGGGCTTATCTACCTTCCCTATCTTCTGGGCGAACGTTCCCCCCGCTGGAACCACGATGCACGCGGCGCTTTCATCGGGCTTTCCGTGACTAGCGGCAAGGGGGACATGTCGCGCGCGATTCTTGAAGGCGTCGGGCTGAACCTCAAAATCATCCTTCAAATCCTTGAAAAGAATTCGGACGGCGGTATCGGCAGAATCAGCGTGATAGGCGGCGGGGCAAAGGGCACGGCATGGTTACAGATCCTTGCCGACATCTGGCAGAAACCGGTGGATGTTCCTGTGTATACCGAAGAAGCGACAAGCCTGGGCGCGGCGGTCTGTGGCGGCGTTGGCATTGGGGCCTTCGGGGATTTTTCGGTGATCCGTAAATTCAACGCCCCGGCTGCGACAATCATGCCCCGTGCGGAACTTGCGCCCCTTTATGACAGGCTGCTTGATATTTTTAACAGATCCTATGATTCACTGAAAGATGTGTACGGCCGCCTTGCCGAATTTAACCGGGAGTATATGCCTCGCTGAGGACTTTCTGTTCGTATAGCCAAGACCGGGAAAAATCCCTATTATGTTCCGGGGGTTCGTGTGGATTACAGGCAGGCTGGCGTTAATATCGAGGAGGGTTACCGGGCTGTCGGAAAATACCGGGAATACGCGGCGGCAACGGTAAACGGCGCGGTGCTGAACGGGCTGGGCAGCTTTGCGGGGATGTTTTCGCTGAAGGACTGCACAGACGGCATGGTGGAGCCTGTTCTTGTATCCGGGACCGATGGAGTAGGAACAAAACTGGACATCGCCTTTGCCATGAAAAAATACGACACGGTCGGCATTGACTGCGTTGCCATGTGCGTCAACGACATACTCTGCCATGGGGCGCGTCCGCTTTTTTTTCTTGATTACATTGCCTGCGGAAAACTCGATGCCGGCGTTGCGGCGGAACTTGTCAAGGGTGTCGCGGCCGGCTGCCGGGAAACGGGGAGCGTTCTCCTTGGGGGCGAAACGGCGGAAATGCCCGGCTTCTACGATGAGGGAAAATACGATCTGGCGGGCTTTGCCGCCGGCATCGCGGACCGAAGCAGGATCGTTGACGGAAGCAGGATCCGGGAAGGGGACACCGTCATAGGCATCGCGTCTTCGGGAGTCCATTCCAATGGTTTCAGCCTCATACGCAGGGTTCTTCCCAATCTGAATGAGGATTTCGGCGGTATGCCGCTGGGAATGGCGCTTCTTGAACCAACGCGGCTCTATGTCAAACCCGTCTTGGGTCTCATGGAGCAAATCGAAATCAGGGGAATGGCCCACGTTACAGGCGGCGGTCTCTACGAAAACATTCCCCGCATGTTTGCCCGCGCGGAAAACGGCGAACCGCTTTTTGACGTGGTCATACAAAAGCCCGCTTACGGCCGGGAGGACGGGGGTGCGTGGACGGTTCCTCCCGTTTTTGCCCGCATAGCGGCAGGCTGCGCCGGTGGCGGGGGGGCCGGTTCGGAGACCGCGGGAATCGAAGCACTCAAAAACGATCCCGGCCTCGAAAAAATGATGTTTAACACCTACAACATGGGAATGGGTTTTGTCATTGCGGTGGATCCCGGCGACTGCCGCGGGGCTGTCGAATATCTCGACGGCCGGGGTTTTCCTGCCCGTAAAATAGGCCGCATTGAAAAGGCGAAGAAAAACGGCGGAGAGCTGCGGATTGAATAATGTGAACATCCTCGTTCTCGTTTCGGGGAACGGCACGAATCTTCAGGCGCTGATTGACGCCGAACGCGGCGGCCGTTTCCGGGGAAAGGAGGATTATCCCGGCGGGCATATCGCCGCGGTTGTTTCCGACAGACCCGCCCATGCGCTCAGGCGCGCCGAAGCCGCCGGTATTCCCGCGTATACCGAAGAACCCCGCCGTTCCCTCAGGCCTCTCGAAAGGCGGCGTGAGCTTTCGGATCGTATCCTCGGCATCGCCCGCAGAATGGATGCGAAGCTAATCATACTGGCGGGTTTTCTTTCAATACTTGAAGGGGATATCGTGGAAGCCTACAAAGGAAAGATCATCAACATACATCCCAGCCTGCTTCCCAAATTCGGGGGAAAAGGAATGTATGGTGAAAAGGTTCACAGGGCGGTGCTTGAAGCGGGTGAAAGGGAATCGGGATGCACGGTTCATATCGTTGACGCGGGAACCGATACGGGACCTGTTATCCTTCAGCGAAAGGTCCCCGTGCTGGACGGGGACAGTCCCGAAGCGCTTGCCGGACGCATACATGCCGAAGAATACGCTGCCATAACGGATGCCGCGGTCATGATGCTGCGGCGGCTTTATGGCGGCATTACAGCCGGAAGCAATGACAGGGGGAAACAATGAAAAGACGCGCTCTTATCAGCGTGTATGACAAGGACGGCATTGACGGCCTTGCCGCGTTTCTTGACGATTCAGGGTGGGAGATACTTTCCACAGGCGGAACCGCAAGGACTCTGCGGGACAGGAATATTCCCGTTACTGACATTTCGGCTGTGACAGGATTTCCCGAATGCCTTGACGGGCGGGTCAAGACGCTTCATCCCGCCGTCCACGCGGGGCTTCTTGCCAAGCGGAACGAAAAGTCCCACATGGAAACCCTGGACAAACTCGCCCTTGGTCCCATCGATCTTGTCTGCGTCAACCTCTATCCTTTTTTTGAAAAATCAGGCGAGGGACTCTCCCTCGATGAAACCGTGGAATTCATCGACATAGGCGGACCTGCGATGCTCCGTTCCGCGGCGAAGAATTTCAGGGATGTCATAGTCCTCACCGATCCGGCCGATTACGGAGAAACCGTTGCGGCGCTTAAATCCGGCAAGGTTCCCGAAGCGCTGCGGAAGCGCCTTGCCGCCCGGGTTTTTACGCTCACCTCGGCTTATGACGCGGCGGTTGCGCGTTATCTCGTGGACGATGCCGGAGATGCGGCGGACGGCGCCGCAGGCGCGGACGCGTTCCCTTCCTTCTGGCCGCTTTCGCTCAAAAAAATCCAAAACCTCCGTTACGGTGAAAACGGTCATCAAAAAGCGGCGCTTTATTTTAATACTGGGGGGGGCGGGGCCCTTCCCGCGATGGAACAGCTTCACGGAAAGGAGCTTTCCTGCAATAACATCCGCGATCTGGATCTGGCATGGAAGGCGGT
>JAIROE010000008.1 GCA_031257715.1 Treponema sp.
CGCCCCCCCCCCCCCCCAAAATATGGTACTGGCGGTGATGCTGCCGGATGGTTTTGCCGGTTCAGGGTTTTTTTCATGGTATTCCTCCTCTGGTGGAATATGCCGTTATCATTGCATACTCCGGCAAAAAATGCAAGGGCCCGCGTTGCCTCAAAATTAATCCAGCCGAAAAGGGGCCGGTTTCTCAAAACCAAAACCCGGCTTCCAATCAGACCGCTTGGGCCTGTTCCGCCTCCTGACCCGGAGGCCTGTTTCATACTTGCCTTTTCACGATTTGGTTTCAAGAGCCGTTCTACTGCCCCGTTTAATTGGAAGGCCGGGATTTACCTTTCCAGCTTCCGGTAAATGTACCGGCGGGCGATTCCCGTGCCTGCGCCGTCCTCCCCTCCGTGCTGCCCGCGCCATTCGGCGTATTCGGACCAGTTGCCGTCGAACCAGACCGCCTCTCCCTCTTCAAAGGCAAGAATATGCGTGGCGATACGGTCCAGAAACCAGCGGTCGTGGCTTATCACAAGGCTCACCCCTGCGAAATTATCCAGGGCTTCCTCAAGGGCACGCAGGGTGTTCACGTCGAGATCGTTGGTGGGTTCGTCAAGGAGAAGCACATTGGCCCCTTCTTTGAGCATCATGGCAAGGTTAAGCCGGTTCCGCTCCCCGCCCGAAAGGATCCCCACTTTCTTCTGCTGATCCGCCCCTGAAAAATTGTACCATGCGCAGTAGGCCCGCGAATTGACTTCCCGCGTGCCTCCCAGTTTGATGATGTCAAGGCCGCCTGAAAGTTGTTCCCACACGGTCTTTTCGCCGTCAAGATCCCGGCGCATCTGATCGGCGTAGCCGGGCTTGACGCTTTCCCCCAGTCTTATTGTGCCGGAATCTGGCTTTTCCTCGCCGATGATGATTTTAAAGAGCGTTGTTTTTCCTGCGCCGTTGGGCCCGGTGATTCCCACGCATGCCCCCGGTGGAACGGAAAACTCGAGATTTTCAAAAAGGATCTTTTCACCGTAGGATTTACAGAGAGCCTCCGCCTCGATGACGAGTTTTCCCAGATGGGGTCCGGCGGGAATGGTGATGCGGTTTTCCGCGCCGCCGCCGCGCTCTCTTTCCCGTTCATCATCCTGAAAGAGTTTTTCATACGCGGTGATGCGCGCCTTGCTTTTTGCGTGCCGTCCTTTGGGGCTCATCCGTATCCATTCGAGTTCCCGTTTGAGGGTGCGCCGCCTTTCGCTTTCGCCTTTTTCTTCAAGCGCAAGCCGCGCTTCTTTCTGCTCAAGCCACTGCGAATAGTTTCCCTTCCAGGGAATCCCTTCGCCGCGATCAAGTTCCAGTATCCAGCCCGCGACATTGTCAAGAAAATAGCGGTCGTGGGTGACGGCTATGACGGTTCCGGCGTATTCGCGGAGATGCCGTTCAAGCCACGCAACGGTTTCGGCGTCCAGGTGGTTGGTGGGCTCGTCAAGGAGCAGTATGCCGGGTTTTTTGAGGAGGAGTCTGCACAGGGCGGTCCGCCGCCGTTCCCCGCCCGAAAGGTGATCGACTTTTTCGCCGGCGGGCGGACAGCGAAGAGCTTCCATGGCAAGGGCAAGGCGGTTGTCCAGATTCCAGCCGTCGGCGGCCTCGATTTTTTCCTGCAGCTCCGCCTGGCGCGCGCCGAGTTTCTCGTAATCGGCATCGGGTTCCCCGAAGGCTTCGCTTACCCTGTCGAATTCCGCAAGCAGATCCGTAAGTTCCTTTACCCCTTCGGAAACAATTTCCTTTACGGTCTTTCCCGCTTCCAGACGGGGCTCCTGTTCCAGATAGCCGATAGTATATCCGGGGCTGACCGATGTTTCCCCCGAAAATTCCGTATCAAGACCCGCGAGAATGTTAAGGAGGCTCGACTTTCCCGATCCGTTAAGTCCAATGACCCCTATCTTGGCCCCGTAAAAATACGAAAGGCTGATATCCTTGAGCACCTGCCTGGTTCCATATTTTTTTGAAACGCGGTGCATGGAGTAAATGATTTTTTTGTCGTCAACAGTAGGCATGGGGAAAGTATATCAGATGGCGCGCCTTGTATCCACCGGGAAGGCCCGATTGCGGTTTCTTGCGGCATACCCTTCGAAAAGGGGATAGACGCCGGCCCCGGCATGAGTGTCAATGAAGGCGCAGGGCTTTTCCCTGGAGAGCATATACATTATGCAGAAAACAAGGACGGCATGTTTAAGCACATCCGCGCTGTTTCCCGCGTGAAAGGCGTGGCGGTAACCGGGCATGGTTATTCAATCACCATTTTTATTCGAAAGTCTGGTTTAATACCCCGTCGAACCTCCGGTTCGCGCTCTGCTCCGCGGAGGCTCATTCACCGTCTGAGGCGGATTTTTTTTCTTTTTTCCCTGTCCCATGCGGTTCCGCAGGGCGTAAAGACTTGAATCGATCGTGCCCTTGGGAACGCCAAGTACTTCGGCGACCTGAAGATTGGTTGCCTCCGTACGTATCCTTGACAACCGTTTCCGCATGGACTCAAGCCTGTACCGCGCCTTCTGCAGCCGGGTTTTTAATCTGTCAAATTCGATCTGGTTTTCAGGCAACGAAAGCATCCTTCTTTCATATACAATACAGCGGAAAAACTGGCTGCGAATCCGCTCCTGGAGACTGTGGATTTCATCGTCCCGTTTCAGCCTTCGTTCCCGCAGCGTGTCTATCATTTCCCTGAGTTTTTCTTTTTTTACGCCGATGAGCGGAGCGGCGCGCTCAAGGAAATCTTCGGAAATAAAATAATATGACTTAAGAATCAGGATCAAGATCTGCCGGGGGTTGGTTATTCGCAGCGGTTCTCCACGATCAGGATAGTCAGGTTCGCGTGAATGAACTTCGTTTTCAGGAAAGGTCTCCCGCCGGCCGGGAATGGCGCAGGGCAGTGTGACTTCGGGCTCTTCATGAGTCCCTGCTTCTTCAGAATCCGCCGTCAGCCCCATCCATGCGGCGTATTCCAGCATTCTTATCTCCTTCTTGCGGGATTTCCATTCCCTGACCGACCAGTGGAGCATGGTGTATATATAGGCTTCAAAAGAAGATCCGGTATCCCGGTAATGATCGATGGCCCGGGTAATGCGCGGATAAAGCCAGCAGAGATAATCGATGTAATCTTCCTTTTGCCGGCGGTATGGAAAAAACCGTTCATAATTGTGAATGATGTTTTTAAAAAGAGCTTCCTCAAATTGTCGTTTGTTCAGCCTGTTTGACGTATAGCTGCCGTAAAGATCGTTGAGTGTCAGATTCTGCATGGTATACCCCTTTCCTTCTCATGGAATGTCTTTCATAGGAATATCGGAATAAGGGCGTTAAAATACAGTTTTACTTTATTTTATATGACAATTGTCATATAAAAAAGTGCGGATTGGCTAATCCAAAAAGATTTTCCCGAACATGTCGAGGATTTTAAGGCGCAGCGGGGCGATGGTTTCCGGGCTGTTTGCCCCTGCGGCGTTTTTATGCCCGCCGCCGCCCAGGGACGCGGCGACTGCCGCCACATCCACTGTGTCGCGGGAGCGCAGGCCGATGGTGCATTTACCGGGTTCTTCCTGCCGGATGATGACGATGGCTTCGACGCCCGCGACAGATTGCAGCATCTGGTAGAGGCTGTCCGAATCGCGGCCTTCAAGGCCGAAACGGAGCGTTTCATCCGGTTCTTCCCATGAAAGGAGAAGCCTCCCGCCGAAGTGGGATTCCGCGCGGGCGAGTATCAGCCCAAGGAGTCTTCGGGAATTGAGGCTTTTGCCCCCGTTGATGGCCAGAAAGGTCCGCTTTGGGCTCGCCCCCGCCCGTATGAGCCTTGATGCGGCGGCAAAAGTTTCCGCCCCGTCTGAATCCACATGGCGAAAAAAACCCGTGTCGGTACAGAGCCCGAAGAAAAGCAGCTCCGCTTCTTCTTTTGTGGGTTCAAGGCCCAATGCGCCGATAAGGCGCTGTACCATGAAAGTCGTGGAAGGGGCGGCGGGATCAAGGTACACCGGCGCTTCGGCGCGGAAAGGGGGATGGTTCCCTGTTTCGTGGTGATCGATGACCGCGGCGGGAAGTCCTTCCAGAAAGGGGGAAAGATCCCCGGCGCGATCCGGGGCCGAACAGTCGACCATGATGACGCGGGCCCCCTCCCGCTCTTCCGGTCCGGGCGAGGCGGTAAAACGTATCTCGTAGGGTTTTATTTCGATCCGCTTGAAAGGACCGGCCGAACAGGGAAGCGCCCTTTTGCCGAGCCGCCCCAATGCGGAACAGAGGGCAAGCTGGCTCCCCACACAGTCGCCGTCAGGTTCCTTGTGTCCGGCGACAAGGAACGCTTTTCCATTCCGAATGAAAGCCAAAAGTTCCGGGGGAACGTCATTATTCATCACAGGTCAGCATCCTGAACTGCCGTTCATGCCCCGCATCCATCCCGGAAATCACTTCCCTTCCGTTCTTGATATACACGTTGATTTCGGTACGCAGTCCGCAGTCCGGAAAATAGATGCCCGGTTCAAGTGAAAAGCAGGAGCCGTCCAGCAGCAGCCTCTCGTCGGGAAATTCCACCGAATCAATGTTGGCCCCCGATCCGTGGACCTCCGTGTCTATGCCATGGCCGGTGCGGTGGCGCAGGGCCCGTTCATAACCCAGACCGGCAAGGTGTTTCCGCACGAAAGCGTCCACACTTGCGCCCGAAGGCCGTCTCCCCGCCTCAAGTTCATTCCGTATAAAATCAAGGGCGCCTTCGCGGGCGGAAACAAGATCGCCGAATTTTTTTTCAAGGCCGGCCGGGGGCCGGGAGCCGTAAAAACCGATCCATGAAATATCGGCGTAGATACCGTCCGGCTCTTTTGCCCATATATCAAACTGGATCACGTCCCCGGGCCTGAAGGCGGCGCTTTCCCGGATTTCGTAGTGGGGATTTCCCGAATTGATCCCCGCAGCGACAAGGGGAGGATGATCGGCGGTGAGCTTTCGCCTTTCAAATTCATCAAGGAAAAAGCGCTGAATATCCGCCTCCGTTATTGTCCTTTTCTGCCTGCAGGCCCGCCGCACTGTTTCCCACGCGGCGGAAACCGTTTCGTACAGATGGGCCGCGGCCCGTTCATGGGAAGCCATTCCTTCACCGTCAAGAAGCCCCCTGAAACGCTGGATGAGGCCGGCGGCCGATACCAGCGTAAGCCCCGCATCCTCAAGAAGGGCGGCGGTCCCCGCATCAAGCCACGAAATCGCGGCAAGGGTTTTTGAATAGTGGACGCCCCAGCGTTTTCCCCCCAGTGCGGCGAGACGGGAAAGGAGTTCCTCCCTGCCGGTATAGGGAACTTTTTCCCCCGGCAAAAAATCAAGGACACCCTCTTCGACGCGGCTGACTATTTTCCGGGGAAGTTTTCCCGCGCATTCTTCCCCCTCATGTTCGCCGGGAGGTGAAAGGGCCGGAACGGCGTATATCCACAGCCTGGAATTGGAAGCGCCTTTAGGTACGGAAAGTATTTCATCGGAAAGCGCGTCGCGGTGGCGGAAATTACAAAAAAGCCATCCGTCAAGATTTTCTTCCCGAATGGCTTTTTGCATTTCCCTTACTTTTTCATTGTCCATACGCCGGGACCGGGTATCCCGTCCGTCATTAAAATTCAAGTTTCACATCGGTAATATTTTCGAACCTGTCGTCAATATTGACATGAAGGGGCACAATGCCCCAGGTTTCATGGGCCCTCGCCTTGCGGACATAGAGTTTAACATGGCTGAATTCGCCGTTTTTGTAGTAAATCGTCATGTACGGCCATGCGGTTGGCGCCTGCAGGGAGACGAGCTCCCCCTTTCCGGCTACTTCGGTAAACCATTCCAGGGGCAGGTAAGTCTCGGCCATCTGGTTGACCCCTTTGCGGTAGAGAACGACATAGCCCTTCCGGTAGGTATAGATCTTTTCAATGTTGACGTGGACGTAAAAATATTCCGATTCTTTACCCTCGGAAATATTCTGGGCGAACAGGGAAGGCGCCGCAGTAATGCCCAAAAGGATAATCATCATAAAAAGGAATTTTTTCATCTCGATCCTCCAGTATTACCAATTATAAACATTATATTAGAGTTGTTCAATAACTTCAGTTATTCGCAGTGGGGTCTAATACCCCGCCCTTTAGGGCGGTTAGA
>JAIROE010000014.1 GCA_031257715.1 Treponema sp.
GCGTTCGGGCGGCGGAATTTCTTTGTCCCGCAGGCACTCGCGTATGACAGAGGCTGTTGTGGAGGGCGGGAAGAAGAAGTCTTTCGATCTCTACTTTACGGTAACAAGTCCCGAAGCGGAAGCAGGGAAAGCGTTTTTGGAACAAAAAGGCGCCGAACTCCTCAATAAGGTACAATCTAAAGGGCGTGAATTGATTTTCGTCCGGCATGGGGAACGATGGAAAGAATTTTGGTCTGCATCGTATATGGAATCCGGGGATGATTACCTGGATAACCTGTGGCATCTGATGATGTACTATGCCTGTTCATCCCAGAGAGGGCGTTACCCCGGACGTTTTATCCACGGACTTTGGGGTTGGTCCAGGGATGTGCAGCAGTGGAATTTTTATTTTCACTGGAACCAGCAGGAGATCTATTGGGCATTAAATGCCGCGGGACATCATGAGTTATGCGATTCCTATCTGGCCTACAGGTTCAATTCCCTGCCGTTAAACCGCGCCGACGGGAAGGCCATGTTTGGTACTGAAGGCGCGTTTTTATCCGACGTATCGGATCGGAGAGGGTATAATTCTTCGTCCGAGAAACACAATTACACGCCCATAGCCGAAGCGGCCCTGGATTTCTGGCGGCAGTACCGGTTCACCGGCGACAAGATCTTTTTGCGCGAAAAGGCTTTGCCGTACATGACGGAAGCCGCGAAGTTTATCACGTCCATGATGGAAAAGAAGGGAGACGGGTTATACCACGGGAAACCGGGAAGCGCCTATGAGGGATGGATCATGGTAACCGACGGAGCCGCCATGCTTGGGTGCTGTGGTTCTCTGCTCAAGGCGTTGATAGAGGGTATTCGGGAAGCGGGAGAAGACTGGGGCGGTTTCAGGCAGGATGCCGCGAAATGGCAGGAGATTTTTGATCATCTTGCGCCGGTTCCGGTTATGGAGGCCGACAGGGATATTATCACCCCCGGACCGGCGGCCCGGATGTGCGGCGGTCCATTCGCCGGAAAAGCTCTCGGCTCTAATGAACTGATCGCCTGCGGAATCGGTGTGGAAGACGGATTACCGAAAGCGCCCAGGTTCTCTGTCGATAATGTTGGATATGGAGGATCACGGGGTGAAGCTCCTCCGCGAAACACGAGGGAGTGGGTAAGGCTTATGAACCGCGGGAGAGGTCCCTCGGAAGCGGAACGGACCGTATATGGGAAAGCCCTTAGATCGACAGACGGGATTTTCCCCACCGCGGCGTATGCGCCGGTTTTTCCCTCCGGGTGGATAGGGCTTAACGACAAGGGAAGCCGGGTATACGACGCGGCTGTTAATACGGTGCTGGCCTGCGCCCCTGACTGTATGGGCTTTGATA
The DNA here is from genome assembly GCA_031257715.1 of Treponema sp. The sequence continues at coordinate 1,359 of JAIROE010000014.1, forward strand.
CTCTAACAATCGCCATGTGCCGGCTGGGACTTGGCGAAGAAGCCTGGCGGCTTCTGGATGATTATCCCGGCCGCTGGCAGTTTTACCAGAACGGTTTCGGTCATTACGGTACTTCCGAGACGGCTCTTGCCGACATGATCGCCCGGTTTCGCGTCATGGAGGTGAGGGACTGCAAGAGCGATGAAAAGCTGCGCATACCGGCCTGGCCCTTCCGGCACATGGGGCTTGAATCATTGGCGGTGATAGCCGCTACCGTTACCGAATCTCTCTTGCAGAGCTGCGACGGGGTAATTCGTATTGCGCCGGCAATCAGGAGGGAACAAAGCGTGAAATTCAGCCTGCACACGGTGGGCGGGTTTATAGTTTCCGCCCAGATCGAAAAAGGCGCGGCTGACTTTGTGTCGATAAAAAGTCTGCGCGGCGGACATTGCGTTGTGCAGGATCCCTGGACAGAAGAACAGAGGGAACTGGATATGAGTCCGGGTCAGATAATCACTTTGTTGCCCGCGGGCAGGGAGTTTCCCGAAAAGATAGTTGAAAATCCGGCGGCGAACAATGGTCCCAAAGTAAAAATCGGCAGCGACAGCGGCACGGCCGTTTTGGGTCTTGAACGGATGTTTTAAACGGATGTATTAAAGGATGAATATGATCATGTCTGTACAAAAGAATTTTTACGGTAAAAACTGCATACGTCTGAGTCCCGTGCTTTGCGGAGATGAAGTCAAGTTCAGGGAATTGTTGGATGCCCTTGCGCCATACCGTGAGACATTCCCTCAAATCACCATTTTTCTGGCAAAGTCGCATCCGCCAATGAAACTGGAAGATGTGGCGGAATTGGCGGGGATTTTAAAAGAGAGGATGGCGCTGGCCCGGAAATATGGTTTTGAGAGCGGCATCAACCTGCTCTCCACCATGGGCCACCATGAAGAAAATCTGGAAAACTCCCTTGATGAAAATTATACCCGGATGACCAACATACACGGCGCGGTTTGTAAGGGATCTTTCTGCCCCAACGATGAAGGTATGCGGGGTCATATCCGCAAAGTATACCATTTTGTCGTTAACGCTGAACCGGATTACATTTGGATAGACGACGATGTACGCTGCTATCATATGCCGGTAGGAAACGGCTGTTTTTGTGATACCTGCCTGGATATTTTCGCCAAAGAAACGGGCCGCCGGTATACACGGACCGAACTTGAAACGGCTTTCCTCAGTGAAGAGGAGCGCCGTAAAGGGGAACTTGGGAAACTGTGGCTTCAGCACAACCGCGATACATTCGCCAGGCTGTTCCGGCTTATAGAAGAAAGCGTCTCAGAGGCGTCAGGCGGATGCAAAATCGATCTGGGTTTTATGACCGGCGAACGGTATTACGAAGGTTACGGTTTTGCCGAAGAAGCGGACATATTGAGCGCCGGCGGTAAGAGACAAGTTTTCTGGCGGCCCGGAGGAGGCGCCTATAACGACGAGAGTTTGTATTCCCTTATTGAAAAATCCCACCAGATAGGCCGCCAGGTTTCGTTGCTTCCCGCCCATGTAGGCCTCATTCAGTCGGAGATCGAAAACTTTCCATATCAGTTTCTGAAAAAATCCCCCGCGGCAACAGCGCTTGAAGCGGCATCTCATATTGCCGCGGGCTGCACAGGAGCGGCATATAATTTGCTACCCGCCGGTACAGGGGAAGGAATCGCCGATTTCATTCCCATGCTGGAGGGGCTTGGGTCTGTGCAGCCCTTTCTGCGGTTTCTGGCCGAGACCAACGAGCGGCGGCCGCCAATAGGTATTTGCGCGGGCTGGAGCATGGATTTACAGGCCG
>JAIROE010000028.1 GCA_031257715.1 Treponema sp.
TGACCACACCATATAGAGCGTACCTGGTACAAGCGGAAACGGCTCATTCCCGGCCGCCGGACGGGGTACTCCTGGTTAATTCCGCGGCAGAATCAGTCAAGAACGGATCGTTCCTGGTCAAGAATGAGTTGTTCCTGGTCAAGAATGAGTCGTTCCTGGTCAAGAATGGATCGTTCCTGGTCAAGAATGAGTTGTTCCTGGTCAAGAATGGATCGTTCCTGGTCAAGAACGGGATACGTTCATGGTTAACCGGAGCGCCGCAGGTTACGGGATTCGTGTTTGCGGGGTACGCCGCCGCAGGCCTTCATTGATTGGAAGGCGTGGTCCATACCCCGTATGCGTTTACTTACTACACGATTCTAAAAAATAAACCACCGACCGCACGGAAAACACGGACTTTTGGGTCAAAACAGAGGCTTTTATCCGTGTTCGTCAGTGCTGTCCGTGGTAAAATTCTTCGACTTCCGGTGATTTGAACACCAAAGTAAATGCATATGGGTCCATACCCCGTCGAACCTTCGGTTCGCGCTTGCTCCCGGGTTCTTCATTCGATCCCGTCAGCCAAAGAAAAACTTGCCGGTTATGCCGAATCTGACGGACAATCGGCCTGGGTCGTTTCAAGTATCAGATCAAGTCTTGGCGATCACGGTCCTGGAAGGAGAATATAACCGTACAAGCCCGCCTACTCAATGACCTTCTTCTCCTGCCAGGTTCCCCTGAGCCAGCGGTAAAGGTAACAGGCGCCCCTGCTTATGAAGTCCGCACCCATGGCAAGCCATACGCCAAGGGGGCCTATGCCAAGCGTGTAGGAAAGGAGGTAGGCGGCGCTTACCCTGACGGTCCACATGGAAACCGACGCGACTATCATCACATACCTGGCGTCCCCTGCGGCGCGGAGGGCGTTGGGCAGGGCAAAACTCATGGGCCAGCCTATCATCATGGAAATGCAGTGAACGCGCAGAAAGGATTTGGCGTACTCACGGGCGGCGCCGCTCAAATTAAAGATCCCCACAAGGGGGCCCAGAAATATGAAGATGAGGCTGCTTAAAACAACGAGGGTGGTGTAGGCCAGCTTCATGATTTTGGCGGTCTCTTTTTTCGCCGCGCGGTAATCGCCCGCGCCGATGCACTGCCCCACGATGGTAAGAAGAGCCATGCCGAAAGCGGTCCCCGGCATGAAGGAAAACGAGTTTATTACTCCGGCAATGGCGTTCCCCGCCATGGCGGACGTGCCGAAGGTGGTAAAGATCCGCTGGGTAAGAAGCCGGCCTACCTGAAACATGGAACTCTCAAGGCCGCTGGGAATTCCCACATTCAAAATACTGTGAACCATGGGGCGGTTAAGCCGTGTCCGGGTGATTCCCGAAAGTGATACGGGGCCGCGGCTCTTTACCAGCATATAAAGGGTGACAAATGACGCGGCGGCGCGGCTCAACAGGGTCGAAAGGGCCGCCCCGGCAACGCCGAACTTGAGGACAAAGATAAAGAAGGCATTACCGCTGATATTCATGATATTCACAAGGAGGGCTATCATCATGGGAGAGCGGCTGTTGCCCGACGCACGGAACAGCGCGGCGTTGGCGCTGTAGAGGGCCAGGAAGGGATACGAAAGGGCAGTAATAAAAAAATAGAGGGCCGCCGCATTCATCACATCAGTTTCGACTTTTCCGTAGAAGAGCACGATAATGGGCCGCCTTAAGGATATGGTGAAAGCCATGATGAAGAGGGACACAAGGACAACGATACAGACAAGCTGCCGCGCGGCCGCCCCCGAATTGGCCGCATCGCGCCTTCCCACATACTGGCTCACCACCACAGCCCCGCCGGTGCAAAGGGCGGCTCCGGCGATAATGAGGAGATTGTTGATATTGTCAACAATGTTAACGCCCGAAACGGCGAATTCCCCAACGGAACTTACCATCACCGTGTCGGCGGCGCCCATGGTTACGGCGAGTACCTGTTCTATGATGAGCGGCCACAGGAGGCGGAACAGCGCGCGGTTGTTCCACCTTTCGGACATGGAAAGATCGCCTCCGGCGGCCGGTGCGGAATCATTCCGCGTCAGGGTTCAACCCGCCTTCGATCCCGGGGAAACAGGCTCGCTTCCTTTACATTGGCAAGGCCCAGGATCTTCTGGGTCAGCCGTTCGCAGCCTATGGCAAAGCCGCCGTGGGGAGGACAGCCGTATTTAAAGACCGCGTAGCCCGCAATGCTTTCCTCCGTCATGCCGAAACGGGGAAGGGCTTCAAGGAGGGCCTTGTAGTCATGCTGCCTTCTGCCGCCCGTGGTTATTTCAAGCCCCCGGAACAGGGCGTCAAAGCTCATGGTCGACGCGGGCTTCCCGTCTTCCGGATCCAGCGGATAGGTGTAGAAGGGCCGGTAACGCCGGGGAAACTCATTGACAAAAACAAGATCGCTCCTGTATTCCCGGGCCGCCCATTCACAGACGAGCCGCTCTGCTTCGGGGTTGATGTCGAAGATCCTTTCTCCCGCCCCCGCGTTCGCTATCTTGAGCGCCTCCTCGTAAGAAACCGTGGGGGCCCGTCCTGCCGATTCGGGATCGGGGACCGGCGCGTTCCAGGCTTCAAGCTCACGCCGGTTTTTCTTCTTCACCTCCTCGAAGATGGCGGAAAGGAGCCCTTTCTCCAACTCGATGAGATCCTTTTCCGAATCGATAAATCCCATTTCCACATCCATCGAAACATACTCATTAAGATGGCGGGGCGTATCGTGCTTTTCCGCGCGGTAGGCAGGGGCGACCTCGAAGACCCGTTCCAGTCCCGAAGCAACCAGCACCTGTTTGTAGAACTGGGGCGATTGGGCAAGATAGACCTTGCGGTCAAAATATTCGACCTCAAAAAGTTCGGTTCCTCCCTCGGTCCCGCTGCCTATGAGTTTGCTGGTTTTTATTTCCGTAAAATCAAGGGATCGGAGGTACGCCGAAAAGGCTTCAATGATGACCGCCTGTACCTTGAAGATGGACTGTATTTTGGGATTCCGCAGGGAAAGGGTACGGTTGTCGAGTATTGCCTCAAGCCCTACCCGTGCAATATCGGCGTTTACCTGATAGGGAAGATCCCCTTCGGCCCGGCTTATACATTCGAACGAAGTCACCCGCAATTCGGCGCCTCCCGGGGCCTTTTCATTAAGGGCGGGAATACCCCTTGCGCGTATCACCGACTCCGGCGTAATATCGGGCTTTTCATCAAGGACAAGCTGAAGAAGACCGGATCGATCACGGAGGACGACAAAGTTCACTCTGCCCATATCCCGCAACCGGTGAACCCAGCCCGAGACTTCAACTTCAGTTTCAGGGGCGTTCCGCGCCGCCTCTGGAACATCCCTTGCCAAAATCCGCATGATTCCTCCGAATGTCCGCTACCGTTCCTCTATAAGGGCGGCGATCTGCTCGCCGGCTATTGCGGGATCCGCCCTGCCGCCCGTGGCGGCAAGGACTTTGCCGACGAGGTATGCCGTAAGGGTCCGCCGCCTTTTGACGTTGCCTTCCGCCCCGGCTGCCTTTGCCTCGGTGAATGCCGCTTCCTCGGCGTTACGCACGGTCCTGACCGCGGAAGCTATCTTTTCGGGATCGGAAATACGCTCCCAGCCTTTCTCCCGTATGATGTCCAGCGGATCCCGGTCTTCGCGCATCACCGCCTCCAGCGTTTCACGCGCGTTCTTTCCCGACACGTCGCCCCGTTCCGCCGTTGCCGCCAGCGCCGCAAGGCGGGCCGGGGTCAGTTTAAGCGTCCCTATGTGCTGGAGGGCAATTCCGTCCCTTCCCATGATATGCTTGATGTCCTGCAGCAGCCAGTTGACGACGCGGGGGACGGCGGCTTTCGGAACGGCCCCGGCCGCCGCCTCAAAATAATCGGCAAGGGCTTTTTCCTCGCAGATCATGTCCGCCTGTTCTTCCTCCAGCCCGTATTCCGTCATCAGCCGCCTGGTCCGTTCCGGGGGCAGTTCCACAAGGGCGTCTTCCACGGATTTGAGAAAAGCCCTGCCGGGACTGAAGACCGGAAGATCCGGTTCGGGAAAGTAACGGTAATCCTGCGCGTTTTCCTTTGTCCGCATGGGCTCGGTCTGATCGCGGTTCTCGTTCCAGAGCCGCGTTTCCTGAACAACGATCTTTCCCTCTTCAAGAAGGGCGGTCTGCCTTGTTATTTCATGATTCAGGGCCAGCCGCACAAAACGCGACGAGTTGAGGTTCTTGATCTCCACCTTTTTGCCGAGACCTTCCCCCCTCATATTGACCGACACGTTGGCATCCGCCCTGAGGCTTCCCTCTTCCATGTTGCCGTCGCAGACGCCGAGGTAACGGACGGTGCGCCTTAACTGCTGTATGAAAAGCTCGGCCTCTTCCCCGTTTTCCATGTCGGGATCGGTGACGATTTCAAGCAGCGATACTCCGGCCCGGTTGTAATCCAGAAGGGAGACCGTACCGGTGTGTATCATCTTGCCCGCGTCTTCTTCCAGATGGCATTCCCTGATGCGAACCCTCTTTTTTATGGGGACGTTTTCCCCCGTCCTGCCGCCGGTTCTCCCTTCCATGTCCACATACCCTTCCTGCCCCAGCGGCGAAGCAAACTGGGAGATCTGATAATTCTTGGTCATGTCCGGGTAAAAATACTGTTTCCGCTCAAACCATGTTTTTTCAGGAATGCGGCAGTTCAATGCCTTCGCCACCATGCAGCCCATGCGCATCGCTTCCAGGTTAAGGGCGGGAAGCACGCCGGGATAGCCGAGGCACACCGGACAAACATTGGTGTTGGGCTCGTCCCCAAAGGCCGAACGGCAGCCGCAGAACACCTTGGTTTTGGTAAGAAGGTGTATGTGAACTTCCAGTCCTATGAAAGATTGATACGCGCCCCTGTCTGTCGGATTCATGTTTCAGCTCCAGAAAGCCCGGTACCCGGGAGGATGGGGAAAAGGATAGCCGTTTTCATAATCTTCCGCGATATCAAGGAGGATCCCTTCGGCAAAAGCCCTGCCCAAAAGCTGAACGCCCACGGGAAGGCCCCCTTCAACGGAGGCGGGAAAAGACAGGGCGGGAAGGCCCGCAAGGTTCGCGCAGCAGGTATAAAGATCGGCCGCCTTCTGCGCAAAGGCCGAAAGCCCGCCGGGCCCCCTTCCGAAGGCGCGGGTGGGAAAAACAGGCATAAGGATCGCATCGCATACGGGACTGTCCCCGCCGAGAATCGCATCAAAACTTCCCTTGATACCGGCCCTGATCCGCTGCGCCCTGAGGTAGTAGCGGTCCTGAAAACCCGAACGGAGCACAAAGGTTCCAAGCAGTATGCGGAGCTTTACCTCCGCGCCGAAACCCGCGTCACGGGCCCTGTCTACCAGATCGCCGGCGTTTTCCGCTCCGGCCGGACGGGCGCCGTAACGCACACTGTCAAAACGGGCCAGGTTCGCGCTTGCCTCCGCGGTGGCGATGGTATAATAGGCGGGAACGCCGTATTTAAGGCCGGGAATTTCAACATCCACCAGCGTGTAGCCCAGACCGGAAAACCGCTCTTTGGCGGCGAGGAACCCCCGGCGCACCTCATCCTCCAGCACGGCGGCCTGGGCGGCCGCGTCAAGCTCCTCCCCGCCTTCAACCGCCGACGCCACCGCCCTCGCGATTGCCTCGGGGGAAAGAACGCCTATCACGCCCCTGGAAGCGGCTTTCCCCGAAACCGCCCCCAAAGGCCCGGCCGAAAGAGGAGGAGCGTCCCGGGGCGGGTCCTGGGTGGTTTCGTCCAGGGGATCCCTTCCCCGGATAACCGAAAAGACCGCCCTGCACCGGGAAACGGTATCGGACAAGACCCCGGCGCATTCAAGGCTTGAGGCATAAGCCACAAGGCCGAAACGGGAGACCGCCCCATAGGTGGGCTTGAGTCCCACGACGCCGCAAAAAGCGGCGGGCTCCCGTACCGAACCCCCCGTATCGGTTCCCAGCGCAAAGGGAACAATCCCCGCCGCCACCGCCGCCGCGGAACCGCCGGAAGAACCGCCGGGAACGCGGCTTGTATCCCACGGATTGTTGGTTTTTTTCAGCGCGGAATTGTCCGTAGAGGATCCCATGCCGAATTCATCAAGATTGGTCTTGCCGATAACAAAGGCCCCGGCGTCCTCCAGCTTCCGCACAACGGTCGCCGTGTAGGGAGAACGGAATTTTTCAAGAAGCTTCGATCCGCAGCTAAGGGAAAAGCCTTTCACGGCGATATTATCCTTTACCGCGAAGGGAAGGGCCGCCAGCGCATCTTTCGGCCGGGCCGGACAGGAATTGTCCGCGGCCATTTCGGAACCGGGGGCAAACTCGATAAAGGCGCCTATTTTTTCTTCCCATTCATTACAATACGATAAAAAACCCTCGGGCAGTCTCATGTACGCTTATCCCCTTGTTACTCCGCCGCAACGATTACAGAACATTGGGAATCACCAGAAAACGGCCGTCACGTTCCCCGGCGTTATTGAGGAGATTTTCGTTGAGGTTCTCATCCGGATTTCCACCGCCTTCGGGCCCGGCTTCCCCCGTGGACGAAAAAAAGGCGGTATCGGGCCGGAAATAATCCTCGCGGACGGTTCGGGACACGGCGGAAAGACCCGAAAAGACGGAATCGCCCGGCGAAACGGACGCGCCGAACGCGGTTTCATCCCTGTCGGCGGCCTGCATGGCGGCAAAATATTCGAGCATCTGCTCAAAAGCGGGAAAAGCGCCGGTCAATTCTTTTTCATCCATATTAAGACGGGCCAGGGCGGCGGTTTCCTTGAGATCCTCAATTTTCATGTATAATGATTTTTCCATAAAAGGGCATGCAATGTCAATGCACACACAGATCCGATTGCGCATGAAATTGTGCCTGTTCACCGGGAGCGCCAATTGCCCTGTGTTAATCCATCAATTTGATGAGGGAAAAATCACCGTTCACCGCGGCGCGGAGAATGGGCTCCATGTACCGATCCACCAGGGAGGAGGTCAGGGGCACGGGCATATTTTTCAGCTTCATCTCCAGTTGGGGATCCTTCGCCGCTTTCAGTGCCTTGACAATATACCCTTCATGAAACCCTCCGAGTTCCCCCAGGGTGACAGGCGCGCCGATGGCTTTTCCAAAGGCAACCATGCCCCGAGCCACGGCGAGTCCCAAATCGCGGCCCTTCAGGTTTTCAATGGATTCG
>JAIROE010000108.1 GCA_031257715.1 Treponema sp.
TCGATAACCTCAGTTATCGAACAAATTCCTTATAAAAACAGCAAAATGCGGAGCATTTTGCAAGACTTGCAAGCTAACCGAAGGTTAGCAGACAACCCGAACCCGATAGGGTTCAGTAAACAGGTTGTCGAACAGGTCCAATATAAGGCTGCCTCAAACACCTTGAAGCGGAGCGCCCGCGATGGCATAATCACTGGCGGGGGGTATATGCGCCGGTCGCGGGAGCAGGCTGGACTTTACCCCGTCAGGTGGTATATTTATATGAGGCCGGTGTGGTCTGCGGTAAATATCTTCATTGGTCAACAAATTGGCGGAAATTCGAAGTTCGGCCCGTCAGAATAATACGGAGGTTTGTTCATGGATCGTTTTATGAAAGATCAGGTTGAAGGGCGCTGCGGCGAAGAAGAGGAAGATGAGGAGGAGGAGAAGGGATCCGGGCAGGCCGGATCGGATCCGCTTGTTCAGAAGATGCTCAAGACGCGGACCATACTGATCTGCGGCGAAATAAAAAAGGAACTTGCCGAAAGGACCGTCAAGCAGCTTCTCCTGCTTGAAAACATGGGGGATGATCCCATCAGGATTTTTATTGATTCTCCCGGCGGGGACGCCGACGCGGGTTACGCCATCTTCGACATGATACGCTTTGTAAAGCCGCCCGTCTTTACCATAGGCATGGGCCTTGTGGCAAGCGCCGCGGCCATCATACAGCTTGCGAGCCCCAGGGAAAGGCGCGTGGGCCTTCCCAACAGCCACTACCTTATCCATCAGCCCCTTTCGGGGATACGCGGAGTGGCGACCGACATAGAAATACATGCCCGCGAAATCGACAGACTGCGGGAAAAGATCAACCGCCTCATTTCCGAAGAAACCGGCGCCGCCCGCGAGCAGGTGGAAAAAGATACCGACCGGGATTACTGGATGAATGCCGAAGAAGCGGCGGCCTACGGCCTCATATCCAGAGTCGTGACCCGGCGGGATGAACTGCGGGAATAGGCCGCAGGCGGTTGTCTCCGGGCATGATAGAACTGGCGGTTTTTCTGGGGAATCCCGGCCGTGAATACGCGCGGAACAGGCACAACGCGGGGCGGCTTCTTGCGGAAAAACTCCCCTTTTATGAATCCCTTGCGTGGCGGAAAAAACACCGCGGGCTGTACGCCGCCCCGGACGCGGCTTTTTTCGCCGGCCGCCGCGTTCATCTTCTCATGCCGGAAACCTACATGAACCTGTCCGGGGAATCGGCCGGCGAGGCCGCCTCTTTTTTCAGGATAAAGGCCGAAGATGTACTCGTTGTTCATGATGAACTGGAGCTTCCCTTGGGGATTGCGGCCTTTAAATTCGGCGGAGGCCTCGGCGGACACAACGGACTGCGATCAATCAAGGCCGCCCTTGGCACGGCGGATTTCTGGCGGTTCCGTATAGGCATAGGCCGGCCTTCCCACGATGATATTTCAGGCTGGGTGCTTTCCGACTTCAGCGCCGCCGAGGAAGAAACGCTGGAACCGGTTCTCGCCGCTTCCGTACAGGCGCTTCTGGAGGCGCTCTGCTCCGGTCCCGAATCGCTGCTTCCCGAATGGAGCAGGAAAACAATACACAAGGAAAACGGACATGAAAAAACATGAGTGCCCCGTTGCCGAAAACATGCGCGGCGGCAGGCATACGGACGGCGGCGCGGCCTTTGAAAGGCTCTGCGGAATCGTCGCCCGCCTCCGCGCCCCCGGCGGGTGCCCCTGGGACAGGGAACAAAGCCCCGAAAGCCTTCGCGGCGATCTTGTTGAGGAAACATACGAATGCGTGGAAGCCATAAACGCAAAGGAACCGGGTCACATCATGGAGGAGCTGGGGGATCTTTTTCTCCTTGTGACCATGCTTTCCTTCATGCATGAACAGGAAGGCGCCTTCACCGTCGCGGATGTCCTTGAGGGTGTTTCCGCCAAGCTTGTGCGGAGACATCCCCATGTATTCGGCGATGTCAAAGTAAAGGACAGCACGGAGGTTCTTGACAACTGGGCCCGCATCAAGGTGGAGCAGGAAGGACGAATACCCAAAGATTCAATGCTGGACGAAGTGTCCCGCGGCCTTCCCCCTCTGGACCGTGCCTTCCGTCTCCAGAAGAAGGCCGCCCGCGCGGGGTTTGACTGGCCGGATCTTGCGGGCGTTACGGGCAAGATGGAAGAAGAATTGAACGAGGTGCGTGAAGCCGCAGCAGTGTTTTCGGGCCGGGACGCCGCGGGCAATGACGGCGCGGACGATACTCCCGCAGGGGAAGATGCGTTCGCGTTCCTTGAAGGCGAACTGGGGGACCTTCTCTTTTCCGCCGTGAACCTCTGCCGTTTCCTCGGCATGGATCCTTCGGTGGCTCTTCACAGGACGAACGTCAAATTTGACAAACGCTTCAGACATGTGGAAAAACGGATGAAGGAAACAGGGGCGCAAATGAAGAAGGAGAACCTTGCCGTCATGGATACATTTTGGGAAGAGGCGAAGAAGGAGGGGGAAGGTATTCGCGCAGTTTCGCCAGCACCTCGTCAAAATTAAGCGGTTTTCCCACGTGATCATTCATGCCGGCCTCGATGCACTTTTCGATGTCTTCGCGGAATACATTGGCGGTCATGGCGATTATCGGTATGCGTTTCACGGATGTCCCGCCGGAGGAACCGGAGAGGGAATGCCATTCCGATTCCAGCGCGCGTATGCGCCGGGTGGTTTCATACCCGTCCATTTCGGGCATCTGCACATCCATGAAGATCATGTCGTATTTTCCGGGTGCCTTGCCGAAAATTTTGAAGGCTTCAATGCCGTTCTCCGCGCAGTCTATTTTCAGCTTCGTCGGCTCCAGAAGGGCGAGTACGATTTCGCGGTTTACCTCAACATCTTCGGCCAGCAGTACGCGGTAATTTTCAAAGTTGTCCGCCGGTCCCGCGTTTTCCGCCGTGCGCACCGTATTCGCTCCGAGGCATTCACTGATCAAATCCGCTATGGCGGAAGGGAATATCGGCTTGGAAAGAAATTTGTTCACCCCGGCGTTTCTGGCTTCATCCTCAACCGTGCCCCACTCCGCGGCGGAGATCATGATGACGACGGAATTGTCCTGATACTTCTCGCGTATTTTCCGGGTGAGTTCCACGCCGTTCATGCCGGGCATCTTCCAGTCCACAAAGTACATGTCATAGGATCCGTTTTGCTCAATGGCATCAAGCGCTTCCCCGCTGCCTGAGGCGGTGTCGCAGGCAAAACCGAACCGTTCCGCAAGTTCCGCGAAATACTCGCGTATGTCGGGCGCGTCGTCAACCGCCAATATGCGTATGTTGTTCCAGTTGACGGCGGGGGCAAGAACATCGTGCTTTTCTTCCCGGCCGCGTTCCATCCGTACCGTAAAGGCAAATACCGATCCCCTGTCCGGCTCCGATGTTATCCATATATTTCCGTCCATCATTTCCACGATGCGTTTCGATATGGCAAGGCCAAGCCCCGTGCCCCCGAATTTGCGCGAGGTGCTGCTTTCCGCCTGCTGAAAGGAAGTAAAGAGAAGCGCCTGCTGTTCCCTGCTTATGCCTATGCCGGAATCGGCCACTTCAACCTGAATGGTGCAGACATTGTTTTCTTCCCCCGCGAGACGCGCATCAAGACTGACGCAGCCGTACTCGGGCGTAAATTTTACCGCGTTGCTCAGCAGGTTTGTGATTACCTGCGCCAGCCTTTGATCATCGCCCAAAAGGACGCGGGGAATCTTCCTGTCTATATGCACGGAAAAGTTCTGGTGTTTTTCGTCTACCCTGAAATTTATGACGTTGACTGCCCGCTGGAGCATCTTTTCAAATTCAAATTCCTCGGGGGAAAGTTCAAATTTGTTCGCCTCGATTTTTGACATGTCCAGTATATCGTTGATAATTCCCAGAAGGTGATTTGAAGCATCTTCGATTTTCGAAAGGCAGTAGTTTTTCCTCTCTTCGCCGGATGTGGACTGGCCTATGGAAGTCATGCCGATGATCGCGTTCATGGGAGTGCGGATCTCGTGGCTCATGTTTGCGAGAAAATCGCTTTTGGCGCGGCTTGCCGCTTCGAGCTTTGCCATGGTGTCGCGGATGCTCTCCGCCATTTCATCGCGCATCATTGCGTTGACGATAAGGAGGCTCGCCGAACGAAGTATGCTTTCTTCCCCGGCGGGGAAGCTGCGTTCCTTGCGGCAGTCGTCGAAACTGGCAAATCCCCAGAAGGCGTTTGTGAGGAAAACCGGCACGACGAGTATCGATTTAATTCCGTAGGGTCCAAGACGCGCCTGCTCCCGTTCCGTAAAGGAAGAAAGGGGACCGTTGATGCACTTTCCCTGTTTTAATGTTTCCGCCCAATGGGGAAAAGTGTCGCGGTAAGAGAATTCCATTTTGCCGTGACCGCCGGTTTCGTCCCGTTTGCTCCATTCATACACACGGGTGTAAAAAAGATCTCCGTTCTCTTTCGTGGTATTCCGCCACACGTATACGCGGTCAACGGCCATGCACTTCGCTATTATTTCAACGCCGCTGTCAAGGGCGTCCTTGAGATCGCTGTTGCCGGGCGCAAGGAGAATAACGGCGAGGTTGTTGACCACGTGCAGCAGTTCGTCCTGCCTCACAAGTTCACCCGTACGATCCCGCACCACCCGTTCAAGCCGTCTTCCTTCCAGGCGGTTCCTCTGGAACATGATGAACAGGAGAATCAGGACGCAGAAAAGGAGGCCCGCTACGCTTATGAGCCAGGGCAGCTGCGAGATTGCGATCTTTTGGCGGTAGTCAAATGTTTTGCGTATCCAGCGGTCCGCGATGTCTGTGGTG
>JAIROE010000136.1 GCA_031257715.1 Treponema sp.
GGAAATTTATTGTACTGGCGTGGTCCATACCCTGATACGAAAACCGGTTTACACCTTTTCTACGGGTTGTAAATTTTCCGGAGCAAGCTCCGGGGTATGGACCACGCCTTCCAATCAAAGTCTCAGACAAAGAACGGCTGGAAAACGGCAAACTGAAAAAAAGTACGACGCCCCCACAACGCCGTACCAACACCTCCTGGAATCTCCCGACCTTTCTGATACCGTCAAGAAGGGGCTTACGCGAAGGGTTCAGGCTGCCAACCCGGTTACCCTCATGCAGCCGGAAAACCGGGCCGTAGCAAAGCTCCTTCACATTCATACACGGAAAAACCGGGAGGCTCCGCCTCCAGTATCGGATTCTCATGGTTAGATTTTTAGCATGAGGCATCCAGCCCCTACGGTTAGATTTTTTAATGAGGCATTACGGGCGCGTAACTTTGTATTTTTGATGAAGGAAGAGCGATCCGCCTTGGCTCTTAAAACCAATACGGAGGACATACATACCCCCGGCAAAGCCGGGGGTTTACCAATTGTAGTTAGTGTCTGTCCACAAAGTGTCTACATTACGGACAGGCTCTAATTAGAACATCGTGCCCACGCCGACCTTGACCAGAAGACCATGACCGACATTCGGTGAAGCCGTTTGCTTGGCATATGGAACATTGACCCCGTAAATAAGGTGGCCCCGGATGAACAGGGTATCACTGAGGAAATAATCCACTCCCGCACCGCCCCGGATCCAGAGATCCTTCCACCAGCCTGACTCGAAATTGAATTCCGTATCCATACCGGCTGTTGGAAAGAAAACAAATTTATCCGACAGGGAAATGGGGTATTTTCCGTATACGCCCAAGCCCAATCCCGCAGTAGGATCAATACCAGCTGAAAGGCCACTTGCTTCCACTTTGCCGTATTTATACATGATGGCAAGGTTGAATTCCACATACTGGGTGAGGCCGAAAAACGCGAAGGCGCCTGCGGACACACGGTTAAATTCCCATTTAACAGGTAAATTGTTAACATTGGTGCTCCCGTCCTGAAAGGTATAACCAAGCAGGGCGCCGCCGCCTATGGCCTTATCCAGGGCGAATGCCGAAGAGCCCAAAACCAGCAGGCATAGGGTCAAAAGAACAATTCTCTTCATAAAAAACTCCTTCCTCAAAAACATTGCATTACAATGGAAAACTTCCATCATTTATCTGAACCGGTCCCCATAAGGCCCGGATTCATTCGATATTCCGGCTCAAAACCGTTCGGACGCCATTGCCTTTATTTCCGCTGTTTTTACGTCCAGTGCCTTTACCCGCAGCCTTCTGGTAGAGTCGCTTCCGCTTATGCTGCCGGTAATTACAATGGTGGCGCCCAGCAGTTTTCCTATGGACACCGCCGAATTATCGTCCACTTCGCCTGAATACTGAAAATTGGCTTCGGCTCTGATGACATCCAGGCTTTTTCTGTCCACAACCCGGAATTTCCTTGTTTCCACCATCAGATAGGCCAGTTCTTCCATTACAAAATTCGCCATATCCGTGTTCCGGGACGAAATACTCAGTATCGCCAGGGTTGCCCCTTCGGGGATGCCCATCAGCAATACATCAACCGCCCTGTTTACCGCACCTTCTATGGAGTTATCATTGATGGTGGAAGGCCGTCTGGCGGGCCGCGCCGGCTGGGCGGTGGTTCCGCCACCTTGGACCGCGATGGCTACTGTGTCCTCTATGTGCAGGTTTATTAACCTGCCGTATCGTAATACCGGACCGATAGTTACCCTGTTTGTGGCTGAATCTACTATTACCTGTTTTTTATTCCCAATTGTCCACTGATCCCCCCTGATGTTTGTTTCAGCCATTTGTACAATGTTTCTTCCATTCTGAACTATTATTTTTTCCATCGTTTTTGGGAACACATGGGCTGTTATTACATCGTTTACCCATACCGCAATATTCCTGTCCGCATCCATTGCATTAATGACTATTTCCGACTCTCCCTGTTTCGCCACAGCGCCGGGATCATTGGGCGGCGCCAGCCGGGATTGGGAATATGTTCCAGAAGCAAGAGCCAGGCCCAAAAATACCCCTGTTATGATCCTCCTCATACGCTCCTTTGCCTCCTTCCGGCTCAATGATCCCATATTTCAAATACAACTGAAATACCATTGTTTCAATTGATATAGTTGTTATTTTATAGAAATAGTGAAATTTGTCAACTGTTTTACAGTTGTTTTGACTGTAATAATTTATATTCTGCGGAGAAAAATTTGATTATTCTAACCTTATGACTCATTTTCAAGCGGCGTTTATCAAAAACCTCCGCTTTTTCCGCAAAAAGAAAGGGATTAGCCAGGTAAAATTCTCCGAATTGATAAATATCTCTCCCAATTATCTTAACGCTGTGGAAAATGGGAAAAATTTCCCTTCACCGGAGCTCATCCAGGGGATATCCAACGCTCTGGACATTTTGCCCTTTCAGCTGTTCCTTGAACAGCCGATGGAACTTTCTCCGGGCGCCAAGGCGGAAAATTCGCTCATTATTCAGGAGTTGATACGTATCAAGCAAAAATTTATCTTCGAAATAGATGATCTTATACAAAAATACGAATATCCACACGGCACTCCGCCGCCTCTTCGATGACGGATTTTTCCGGCGGATTGCCGCCCGAGCCGAGTTTTGCCAAGGCAAAGGCCGTTCCCAGCCGGGCCGCGCGTTCCAGTGCGGCACCAGAGGCGCCTGAAGGCCGGTCCGGCAGGGGGCGTTCCAGCAGGGCGGCGGCGATGCCCGCGACCATGGCGTCCCCGGCGCCCACCGTGCCGAGCGCGCTGTTCCCTTCCCCCGCCGCGTGGAGGACGCGGTCCCTTCCGGTAAAAAGGGCGCCTTCGGGCCCCATCGAAACGGCCGAAAGGAACACGCCCCGGCGGCGCAGCTCCAGCGCCGTTTCCGCAATCTCTTCTATTTTTGTCAGTTCCCGCCCCGCCCAGCGCGAAAGCTCTTTTTCGTTGGGTTTTATGCAGTCGGGGAGTACGCCCGGAAGCAGGGCTTCCCGGAGCGCATCGCCGTCGGCGTCCAGAATGACGAAACAGCCCCGTGCCTTGAAGAGCCGCACGAGGTTTTTGTAAAGGCCGGGGGGACAGTGCGGCGGGAGGCTCCCCGAAAGAATAACCATATCCGTTCCGGGGGGCAGATCCCCGCCGGCAAGCCTTTCAAGACGCGCAATGTCTTCCTTTTGCGGGGCGGGGCCGGGAAGGTTGATGTCCGTGGTGAGCGCGCCGTCCACAATCTTGATGTTGGTGCGGGTGTCTCCGGGCAGCCTGATAAAAAGGTCTTCTATTTCCATGCGCCTGAAGTGTTCTTCAAAAATCGCCTGATTGTTTCGGCCCAGAAAACCGGAGGCCCGTGTCCGTATCCCCCAGCGCGAAAGGCAGGAGCTGACATTGATCCCCTTGCCCCCGGCGCCAAGGCGCGCGGAAGAAGCCCGGTGCACTTCGCCGGGCACAAGCTTTTGAACCTGTATGGTTTGGTCTATGGCGGGGTTGACGGTTATTGTAAGTACACGTACCGGCATGTTATTTTGAACGCCGTCCGGAATCATTCTTCTTTGGGTTTGGCGAAAAACTGCATCATCTGCACAAAGTAGTAGATCTTCTTGTAGGTGTCGCTCATGCGCTGGGCAAGGGGAATTTCCGACACCCCTTCCAGTTCTTTCCAGTTCATTACCAGTTCGCGGCGGCTCTTCTGGTAATCTTCAATGAGGTTTTTGAGATTTCTCCCCACGGAGATGAGGAACTGCGCCGCTTTTGTGATTAATTCTTCCGCCTCCCCGTTGGCGTTTTTGAGGATCACCGTGACGTAGCGGGCCTGGCTCTTGTCGCGGTCCGCCTTGACGACGGCGGCCTTGAGGCGCGATCCGTTTTCGCCGTCGTCCGAGAAGGTGTCGTCAAAGGCGACAAGCTCATCGGCAAGTCCCAGGATGTGGTGAAAGCTTTCGGACATCTGCTGGGCGAGCACCGGGGCGGTCCACTGGCCGCGGACAAGGAGTATGTCGCAGAGTTCCCGTATGTCCTTCTTGACATGATCCATGAGGAAGGCCCTGAGGTAGTTAAGGGCGCGGGCATAGATGAAGCCGTCGAAATTTTTTTTGGTATAAATCGTATCGTTCCTTTCGTTGTAATATTTCATCCTGTCTATTTCCACGCTGCCGAAAATGGTTTTGGCAAGGACGTCGATCTGGGCGTTCTGTCTGGCGTTGACTATCTTGTCTATCGCCCCCTTCGCTTCGGCGCGCCGGCCTTCAAGGTAAGCTTCGGCGATGTGTTCGTCCTGAAGCCGGGGCTTGTACTGCCACGCGGGATTGCCGTCAATGTGGCGGATCATCAATTCCAGTATGCCGGATTTCCGCATCTCTTTCAGTTGGCCGAGGACGCGGCCCCATTGCCCGGCCGCCACCACGTCGACATCGTTTTTGTAGATTTTAAGGACCCGCAGCGCGTTCTTCCAGTCCTGATCGGGATCTACGGCGAAAGAAACATCAAGGAAGTCCTTGAGATCCTCCGACAGGTACTCCCCCCGCACCGGAGCGAATTTCGGCTGATAGGTAAAATTATGCTCGGTGATGTTCGAATCAAATTTTTTCAGCACGAAGAAGAAATCGAAGGCGGTAAACTGGGCGAAGGCGAGGATAAGGTTGTAGCAGCGGTCTATGGCGGCGCAACGTTCGCTGTCAAAGGCGGCGGAAAGGGCGGCAAGATCCTGTTTGACGCGGGCGGCAAGATCCTTGACCTGAACGGTTTTGGCGTCGGCCTCTATTGTTTCGGCGCCGGCACGCCGCCGCGCTTCAAGAAGGTTTTTGTCCAGAAAAGCCTCGGCGGTTATCTGTTTAAGCTGCGCCGATTTGGCGGCGTTCTGCATGAAAATTTGCGCGGGGGAAATGATCCTGTACACTTCGAAAAGAAATTTCCCGAAACTGCCGTCCATCTCCTGCGACTTGACGCGGTAATAACGCGAAAAGCGGCTGCCGGAAATATCTTTGGCAAGCTGTTTGATAAGCTTCTTTTTTCCCGCTTCGGGATCGGCATTTCCGCCAAAAAGGGAAAGCAGTTTGTCAAGAAATCCGGCCATGGTTTATTTTTTTCGGGAAGCCGCGGTCGCCGCCGAGGAAAGCCGCCCGTCAATATCGCCGAGCATCCCGCGGGCGGTCCGGCCCTTTTCCACGGCGTCCGCGTAGTTATTGCCGGCAAGGCTCACTTCAGCCTGATCGGCCGTCCGCCGCGCCGTCTCAAAATCCCGGTCTACGGCGTTAAAATCAACCTGCAGATTCCCCGCCCGTTTCGCGGCCCTGATGGAACTTTCAGTTTCGGGGATGGAGCCCCTGAGGCCCATGACAAGGCCCTCTGCATCTTCCCTGGTTCTTGCCGCCCCGGTCTTGCCGTCGGCAATGGCCTTTTCGGCGGCGCTCACCGCCTCGGCCGCAAAGGTTTTGGCGGCGTCATAACGTCTGGCTTCCGCCTCGGTCTGCATACGGTTAAGGGCGTCCCTGGCCCTGGCAAGGGTGCCGGACGCATAGGCAACCGCATCGGCGTCATTTTCCGCCCTTGTAACCGCCGAGGATGCCGCATCCATCTCCTGGACGGGCGGTTTTGCGCAAGATGCCGCAAAAAATACGGCAAGTAGAAACGCCGCACTTGCGGCACAAAGTTTTACCGGTAACTGTTTCATTTTTTCTCCTTATTTACTATACCATATATCGGAAAAAAACTCCAAGGAGTTTCGGTAAAGCCGAAACTCCCCGGACGAAACCGGGCGAAATCCGCCTGCGGATTCCTCCTTTTCAAAAAAGGCGGAATGCGTACAAAATGGAACATATCAAAACAGCCCGAAATGGGCATTTTTTTATAGAAGATTGTGGCACAGTCAATGTAGAACCCCGCCGCAAGCATGGGGTATCTTTGTTCGGGAAGAAAAAGTCCCGCGAACTTTTCTCATTTTGCACCGGGGCTCTGCTACCCCGCCATCGTTGACTGTCGAATTGAACCGCCCCAAGGCTCCCCCGCGAGAGCGGGTTCCCGGGTATTAGACCCCCCTCGAATAAATTTCCCTGTCCATTCCATTATTCCCAAAGGGCGTACCTGCCCTGGTTCCTGCTGGCAGCTTGATTGGAAGGCGTGGTCCATGCCCCGTCGAACCTTCGGTTCGCGCTTGCTCCGGAAAATTTACAACCCGTAGAAAAGGTGTAAACCGGTTTTCGTATCAGGGTATGGCCCCAAAAACCCGCTCGCGGGGGAGAGTACAATAAATTTCCTATCTAACGAAGATACCCAGGAGCTTGCTCCTGGGTTCTTCATTAGACTAAAAATCCCGGTATGAAATACTCTTACCCATGGGAGGGGTATTCATGATGAAAAGCAAGGCATATCGGGTACAATTAAGGAAGGATGAAGAAAAGCGGTTAAAAGATATCGTAAGCAAGAAAGTACATCTTGGACTTTACCCCATTAGGTGAACACTATTAAGCGACACACCCCGAGTTAAACATATCAGGGGCAACATAGTCAAGGGCCGAATGGATACGCGCCCGGTTATAATACGCCTCAAGGTACATGAACACCGGCTGCCTGACCTCCGCCTCAGCATGCCTGCCGTCCAGGGTTTCCAGTTCCCGTTTGAGCGTTTTGAAAAACGATTCCGCACACGCGTTGTCCCGGCAGTTCCCTTTCCGGCTCATGCTCTGGAGAACCGAAGGACAATGCCTCGCAAGTGTTTCCCGAAACGATTTCGCGCGGTATTTGACACTGCGATCGGAGTGAAAAATCAGCCCCGCCTGCGGCTCGCGGTTCCTGACCGCCATTTCCAGGGCGGGGATGATCGTTCCAGGATTATCAATGGATACCTTTTGAATGGCAGTTTCAACCGGATTATTGGCAAAAGAAGCCGGATGAAGGAATTTTACACACGCATATTCGCACCCTACCGCAACACTATATCAATAATT
>JAIROE010000232.1 GCA_031257715.1 Treponema sp.
ACGGCCAACGCCATTGTAGGGAACGACAAACTGTTCCTTGAAAACGGCTTTCAGGATTTTCTTACCAAGCCCATAGACATGACCAAACTGGACGTCATACTTCACAAATGGGTGCGGGACAAGGACAAGGAAGCCGCCATGCAGGCGAACCTGCCGCCTGAACCTGAACCGGCGGCGCCTTTCCGGACCGAATCCGCGCCGCCCATAAAAGGCCTTGACTGGGCGGAAGGGCTCAAACGCATGGGAAACCGCGAAGCGTCCTATATCCGCGTCCTCAGTTCTTACGCGGTCAATCTTCCGGCCATGCTCGACAAAGTCCGCGGATTCAACGCGGAAACTCTTGCCGACTACATCACCACAGTGCACGGCATAAAAGGGGCAAGCTACGGGGTCTGCGCCGGCGACATAGGGAAACAGGCGGAAGCCCTGGAAATGGCGGCGAAAAACGGGGACATCGAAACGATCCTTGCCAATAACGACGCTTTCATCCTCAAGGCCGAAAAGTTCGCCGCTGAACTTGCCTCGTATCTTGCCTCACGCGAATGAGCCTCCGCGGGGCAAGCCCCGCGGTATCTTTAGCGGCGCTTTATTTTAACGGAGGCTCGTTCGCCAGGAAGTTTATAATACCGTCTGGTTTAATACCAAATTTCGAAAAGCGTTGCGTTATTTGAGCCGCGGCAGAGTAGCTGCTTGTGCAGCATCAAGGGCGGGGTATTAAACCAGACTCCCGAATGAAAACCCCGAACGCGTAAAACAAACGGCTTCTTCCGTCACTTTACGACAACAACGCAGTACCGTTTTTTCCCCGCCCGGATAAGCAATTCGCCGTTTTCATTGACGCGCTCAGAGCCAATCACGGCGGACACGTCAGTAACCGCGGCAAGATCTTCGCCGACAAACGCGCCGCCCTGCTCAACAAGGCGGCGGCCTTCGCTTCTGGTTGATACAAGCCCCGCGCCGGCAAAGAGTTCCGCCACATTGTACCCCGCGTCAAATTTCGCGCGGGGAAGTTCCACGCGGGGCATGGCCGATCTGTCACCGCCCGCCCCGGATGCGCCGCGGCCAAAGGCGGCGCGGGCGCCGGCAAGGGCGCGGTCCGCTTCTTCCCTGCCGTGTACGAGGGCAGTCACTTCCCAGGCAAGGCGCTCTTTTGCCTCATTGGGATTCTTCCCCTCCGCGCAGAGCGCCCCGCATTCTTCCGCAGGAAGAAACGTGAACATAAGCAGGAAGCGCCTGGTGTCCGCGTCCTGTACATTGCGCCAGTATTGAAAAAAATCGTACGGCGGAGTCTTTTGGGGATCAAGAAAAAGGGCGCCCTTTTCGGTCTTCCCCATTTTCTTTCCGTCCGCCGTTGTCACAAGGGGAAAGGTAAGGCCGTAAACCTCGGCCCCCTCCACGCGGCGTATGAGCTCTGTTCCGGCAACTATGTTCCCCCATTGATCATCCCCGCCTATCTGGAGGCGGCAGCCGTAACGGCGGTAGAGTTCAAGAAAATCGTAACTCTGCAGAAGCTGGTAGTTAAATTCGATAAAGGAAAGCCCCGTTTCCATCCGCATCCTGTAGGCTTCGAAACTCAACATGCGGTTCACCGAAAAATGACGCCCTATCTCACGGAGAAAATCAATGTAATTAAGGCCGGAAAGCCAGTCCTTGTTGTTGGCGGCGCGGGCCCCTTCCCCGTCAAAGCCGATAAAAGAGTCGAGCTGGCGGGTAATGGAAGCGGCGTTGGCGTCAAGAGCTTCGTAGTCCAGCATCCTCCGCGTTTCGGTTTTGCCCGAAGGATCGCCGATGCGGGCCGTCCCCCCGCCTATGAGGGCTATTCCCCTGTGCCCCGCTGCGCGGAGATGGCGGTACGCGAAGAAAGGCACCATGTGGCCAATATGAAGGCTGGGCCCCGTAGGATCGCAGCCCACATAAAAAGTCACCGGCTCCTCATCCATGAGGCGCGAAAGCCTTTCGGCGTCGGTACATTGTTGAAAGAAACCCCGTGTTTTCAGATTTTCCAGCGCCCGGTTCATAATATCCCAGTATACCCGTTCCCCCCCTGAAACACAAGGCGGCGGAGAGAACGGCAGGACAGGGGCATATAAAAAGGCAGGTAACCCGGCTGGTTTTGGAACAGCCCCGGATCAAAATATTTAAGGGCACACTGGAAATCCCGGCCGGGTTTTTAGAAGCTCGTTTAAGGGAGCCGATAATCGAAATAGCAATGCCGCTTATTACTGCGGGCTTGAGGAGGGGAGAATTTGTCCGTTTCTCTTCCGCGTGGTTTACAATTACCGTCTGTCCATAATGCAGGCACATTATGGACAGATCCTATAATTATTTTACCGCCTCAAAGCCCTGTTTCAGATCGTCGATAATGTCGTCGATGTGTTCGGTTCCGATGGAGAGCCTCACGGTGTTGGGCTTGATCCCCTGTTCCAGCAGCTCTTTTTCTTCCACCTGGGAATGGGTCGTGGAAGCAGGATGGATCACAAGCGACTTCACGTCGGCAACATTGGCGAGGAGCGAGAACAACTCCAGCTTTTCGGTAAAAAGTTTCGCCTTGTCGGCGCCGCCCTTGATTTCAAACGTGAAGATCGAAGCGCCCCCTTTGGGAAAGTATTTTTTGTAGAGGCTGTGATCCCGGTGATCGGCCAGGGCCGGATGATTCAGTTTTTCAACCTGGGGGTGGCCTTTGAGGAATTCCAGCACCTTGAGGGTGTTTTCCACATGCCGTTCAACCCGCAGCGACAGGGTTTCAAGGCCCTGGAGGAACAGGAACGCGTTAAACGGAGAAAGGGCCGATCCCGTGTCGCGGAGCAGCGTGGTTCTGGCCTTGATGATGTAGGCAAGGTTCCC
>JAIROE010000265.1 GCA_031257715.1 Treponema sp.
TATCACCGAGCGGGGAAAAATACTGCCCCGGCGCATTACCGGCACCTGCGCGAAACATCAGCGGGCGCTGTCGCTGGCGATAAAAAGGGCCAGAATCATCGCTCTCCTGCCGTTTGTTGCCGATTAGCCCGCACCGGATGGGTCTTTTCATGTTCCCGAAACCCCTCGGGGCGGTA
Source organism: Treponema sp. (assembly GCA_031257715.1). Next base: position 177 of record JAIROE010000265.1, read on the forward strand.
CATGTTCCGGCGCTTGTTGGCGCGGCCCTTGTTTCGGTCCTGCTGCGGCACATGGGTTTTTTGGGGATTTTCTTTCTCGTGCCGCTGGGGTTTGCCGCCCTCTTTGCCAACGGCAGGACCGCGCTGGGAGCGGCGGCGGCGGTTTTTGTTCTGGAAGGGGTCCTTGCCGCCGCCGGGGTTGTTTTCGGGCGGGAAAACGCCGCGGGAATGTTTTCCGGCGCCGTGTATACGGCTCTTGTCATGGGGATCTTCATCTGGATCATGACGCCGGGGCCGGTGCGGATAGTCAGGCGGCTCGCCCTTGGCGCCGCGGTCATAACGGGGTTCTTTCTTTTCATCATGTTCGGGGCCTCCCGCGGGTATGACGGTTTTTCCGCCCTTTTCCGGCCCCAGGCGGAATTGATTGCTTCCCTGTACACGGCGGAGCCCGCCGGGGAGTTCCCCGAAGGTGCCGGGGAGTTCCCCAAAGACGCCGGGGCGTACACGGAGTCCGCCGCGGGGCATTTCCCCCCGGGGTACAATTTTACCGCGGAGAGGATTCTTGGAATCCTCCGGCTCTTTGTACTGCGGGGCGGGGCGCTTGCCTCTTCGGTGCTGCTCTTGTTCATAAGCCGGAGGCTTTCCTTTTTCGTTGCCCGGCTGGCCCGGCATCGGGCGCCCTCCGAAGGGGTTCTCCGGGCGGAATCGTTGGTGAATTTTCACGCCCCGCCCGAGGCGATATGGGTGCTGTCCTTTTCCCTTTTGGGGATACTGCTCTTCCGTCTCCTGTCTTTCGGGCCCGGCGAGACGATGGCCTGGAACGCTCTTTCCCTTTCGGCGCTGGTGTTCCTTGCCCAAGGCGGGGGGATTTTTTTCTGGTTTCTGGCGGGAAAGACCCGTTCGCCTTTTATGCGGATACTGATTAACGTGGCGATTATTCTCGTCATTTTGAGTCCGGGAATTAATGCGTTCGCCCTGGGGCTGCTGGTCCTTTTGGGCATCGCCGAGAATTGGGCGCCCCTGCGGGCGCCGGGAGGAAGCGGATCATCCCCTACTCCGGGGATGTGAAGCGGGGCCTTTGGCACGGCCCGGCTTTTATTCGAGGGGGGTCTAATACCCTGCCCCTTGGGGCGGTTCAATTAGACAGTCAATGATGGCGGGGTAGCAGAGCCCCGGTGCAAAATGAGAAAAGTCCGTAGGACTTTTTCCTCTCGAACGAAGATACCCCGCTGCTTGCGCGGGGTTCTTCATCCGAATCAGGGTCTTTTGTTGAGACCCTATTTTATGGCTGGAACCGGAGGTTTCAGCCGGGGGAGCTTGGTTATGAAGGTGATTTTGAACAGGGATCTGTCGACCCTCGGAGAAGAGGGGGATGTGAAGGATGTGGCGCGGGGTTATGCCAGGAACTACCTCTTCCCGCGGGGGATTGCCCTTCCGTATACGGAACGGATCGTAAAGCTTTTTGAATCCCGCCGGGGGGAAATAGAAGAACGGAAAGCTGAAAAGCGCAGAAACGCCGCGGGGCTCGGGGAAAAACTGGGGAGCCTTGAGCTTGTTATTACCATGCCCGCGGGTGCCAACGGAAAACTGTACGGGGCGGTGACCAGCCAGACTATAGCCGACGAGCTTGCCAAACAGGGTTTCCAGATCGAACGGAAACGCATAGAACTCGCCGGAAACAGCTTCAAGAGCGTGGGCAGGTACAGGGTGACGGTGAAGCTGTACGAAAACGCTTCCGTCGAAATTGCCGTCCTCGTGCAGGGACAGCCCGTCAAGACCGAAACTTCCCCGGCGCCCGCGAGGGGAAGGCGTCCCGGCAGGCACACCCCCGAAGCGCCATCCGTGGAAAAAAGCGCCGCACCCGGCGAAGCGGCCGCGTCTAACGAAGCGGCGGTGTCCGGTGAAACGGCCGTGTCTGGCGAAGCGGGCGATTCGGCGGATACCGGGGCGTAAGCAGGAACATGGCCGGGGGACTTAAGGACAGGACGCCTCCTCACGACGGCGAGGCGGAACGGGCCGCGCTTGGGGCCATGCTCTTTGATACGGAAGCCATAGACGCCGCCTCGCAGAATCTGCGCCTTAAACCCGGAGATTTTTATTCGCCCGCCCACGGCAGAATATACGAAGCGATATTGAGGCTCAAGGACAGCGGGAATGTAAAGCCGGATATACTCACCGTATCGCGGGAACTGCGGCAGGCGGGAAAGCTTGACGAGGCAGGGGGTGAGGATTACGTGGCGTCCCTTACCACGGTAGTCCCCACCAGCGCCAATATCGAATACTATGTTAAAATCGTCCAGGACTGTTCCCTGAGGCGGGCCCTGCTCCGTATTTCCTCCGAGATAGGCGCCCGCGTCTTTGACGAGTCGCTTGAAGCCCACCGTGCCCTTGAAGAAATACAACAGAAGATATTTGAACTTTCCGACAGCAGGCAGCTTTTCAAATTCCGCGCCGCGAGGGAAGTGGTGTCCGAAACCGCGGAGATCATTGAAACGCTGCGGAAAGACAAAAAGGCCTTTACCGGAATACCCAGCGGCTTTACCGAACTTGACGCCATGACCAACGGATTCAAGCCTTCGGAATTTATCATCATAGGGGCGCGGCCCTCAATAGGGAAAACGGCCATAGCCCTCAATATGGCCGCCCATGCGGCCGTGAAGAAGAAAGTCCCCGCCGCTTTTTTCACGCTGGAAATGTCCGACGTGTCCCTCATGATGCGGCTCATTTCAAGCGAAGCGCAGATGGAATCAAACGCCGTGCGGACAGGGTACATTACACAGGGGCAGATGGATATCATCATCAAGGCCATGGGTGAACTG
>JAIROE010000292.1 GCA_031257715.1 Treponema sp.
TATCACCCTGAGGAGTTTTGACTGGAGGGAAAGTGAAAGATCCCCGATTTCATCGAGAAAAATGGTACCTCCCTCGGCCATTTCAAAACGGCCCTGCCTGTTGGCGATGGCATTGGTAAAGGCCCCCTTGACATGGCCGAAGAGTTCGCTTTCAAGAAGCCCTTCGGGCAGCGCCGCGCAGTTTACCCGTACAAAGGGTTCACCTTTGCGGTTGCTGCGCAGGTGTATCTGCTCGGCAAAGATCTCCTTCCCTACCCCGCTCTCGCCAAGGATGAGCACCGAAGAATCGGTCTTGGCCACCCGGTCTATGATCTCTATTTTTTCAAGAATGATGGGGCTCTTTGCCACCATGGTATGATACCCCAGATCGGTTTTGAGCTGATCCTGAAGGAGTTGAATTTCATTCCGGGCTTTTTCTATGCTTTTGGCGTTGGTAATGGCAAGCGCCGCCTGGGTGGCAAAAATTTCAAGCCATTCCAAATCTTCCTGCACAAAGTCTTTTTCATCTTTTTTGTTGAGCAGTTCTATGACCCCTATGCATTCGTCCTTGATCCGCATGGGAACGGCCATAATGGTCTTTGAGGGATAGTTGATGCGGCTGGAGATGGAGCGGAGGTGACGTTTGTCGCTCGGCACGTCGTTTACGATGATGGACTTGTTGTGCTGGGCAACCCACCCCGCTATGCCTTCGCCCAGCTTCACGGTAAACTGCTTGACATCAGGTCCCTTGGTTCCAAGGGCCACTTCAAAGTACAACTCCTGATTTTCCTTGTCCACAAGCAACAGGCTCGACGCCTCCCCGCCGCACAACCGCGTCGCGGAATCGAGGATCTGGGTAAGGAGGACATGGACATCCTGATAATTCGAGTTGATGAGGGTATTAATCTCAATGAGGGTGTTGAATTTCTGAACGTCGATTTTTGACAGCATACCACACCATACAGTCTGACGCCCCCGGCCCTAGTCAGTATCGGGACTGCCCTTTGATTTCAGGAAATCTCCCAGAGTAAAGGTGGAACCGTCAGACTCCTCCGCCGCCATATAGCGGGAAATTTCCTCCCGCTGCACCTTCTTGCGGTAATCCCGTATTGAAAAAGCCACTTTCTGCTTGTCCGGCTGTATCTCCAGAACCACCGCCTTGACCTTGTCTCCCACCTGGAACTTTTTAAGGGCCTCATCCGGATCTTCATCGCGGTTTTCCGAAAGATTGGTTTTGTGAATGAGCCCTTCGATTCCGCCCGGAACACGGACAAAGATACCAAACTCGGTAACGGAAGAGACCTCCCCTTCCACCAGAACGCCCGGCTTGTAGGTTTCGGCAAAACTCCGCCACGGATCTTCGGAAAGCTGTTTGATGCCCAGCCGTATGCCGTGGTTTTCGCGGTCAATGCCCGTTACCATGACCTCGATCTCCTGCCCCACTTCCAGTTCACTTCCCGGGCGTTTTATCTTCCTGGTCCATGATATATCGTCTCCATGGAGGAAGCCGTCTATCCCTTCTTCCAGTTCCACAAAGGCCCCGGCATTGGTGATCTTGACCACTTTGCGGGTAAGCCGTGTGCCTATGGGGTATTTTTCCTCGATACCGTCCCAGGGGTTGGCGGTAACCTGTTTGAGGCCCAAAGACACCCTCCCCGCCTGCAGATCGTAACCGAGGATCATACATTCCACGATGTCGTTGGGTTTAAGCACCTCTCCGGGCTTCTGGACCTTCCTCACCCAGGAAAATTCCGAGATATGGGCCAGCCCCTCTATTCCCTCTTCCATTTCTATAAAGGCGCCGAAATCGGTCAGCTTGGTTACCTTGCCCTTTACAATATCGTTGACATGGTATTTGTCCTCAAAGTGAACCCACGGATCGTCGGTAAAATGTTTGAGGGAAAGGTTAATGCGCTTTTCCCCCGGATCTATGCGTATGACTTTAAGCTTTATCTCCTGCCCCTTCTTGACAAAATCCTTGGGACGCGTCACATGCCCCCAACTCATGTCGTTAATATGAAGCAGGCCGTCAAAACCCCCAAGGTCGATAAAGGCGCCGAAGGAGGTAAAGCTCTTGACCGTTCCTGTCACATCGGTACCTATGGGGGTATTCTGGAGGAAGTCGTTCCGTTTCCGTTCTATTTCCTCTTCCATCCATTTGCGGCGGTTGACGACGATGTTCACTTTGCCGTCTGAATAGAGGCGTTCCACATAAAAACTGCTTTTGAGGCCGAGGAATTTTTCCGGCCTGTCCACCTTCTGCGCGTCCGACTGGCTGATGGGGAGAAACGCCTTTGCCCCCGCGCCGAGGTTAATGTCAAAACCGCCCTTGACTATCTTTTCAAAAGTCCCCTCGATAGTGGTGTGATCCTGAAAGGCCTGACGGAGATTTTTCCAGAAGATCTTGACATCGGCCTTCTGTTTGGAGACTATCACCTCTCCGTGTTTGTTTTCCTTCATGACAAGAATAACCTGAACGGTATCACCTATAGCGGGCAGTTCGGTAAATTCAGAAATGGGTATCTTGCCTTCGGATTTATAGCCGACATCAATAAACACCTGATCCGCCGTCACCTGAATGACGGTACCTTCAACGAGCTGGCCTTCTTCAAGCTGTTCAAGGGATTTTAAGTATTCTTCCTGCAGTTGCGTCTGGATATTGCCGGCGGGATCTTTCGCCGCGTCCATCGGACCAGTGCCCGATTCCACTTCCATCTGAGCCATTACTCTTCCTTTTCCTTTATCCGTTATCTTCTGTACCAATGTGGCATAAACTTGCTCAATGGTCAAGTCCGATGTATCAATATAATCAACACCGGGGGCTATCGCAAGACTCCCCTCCTCCTTGTGTCTATCCATTTCGTCCCGTTTTAGTATGGACAGGCGTATTTCTTCCATGCCGAGGGTGGAAACGCCCTGATCGAAACGCCGTTTTGCCCTGGAATCCGCCGAGGCGTCAAGATAAAACCTGCATTCCGCCTGCGGGAACACCACGGTGGTCATGTCCCGTCCCTCGACTACCGCGTTGCGGTTCCGTGCGATGTGTCTGACATGATCGTTTACCACGTGCCGGAGCGGCACTATGGCGGAAAACGGCGCCGAGAGGCGGTCGATTTCGTCGGTGTACAGGGCGGCGGATACATCTTCCCCGTCAAGAATCACCTTTCCGTCCCGGTACTCCAGAGACGCCTTTCCGGCGTATTCTACGGCCTTTTCAGATTCGTCAAGGCCTATTCCTCTTTTCAGGCAGCCAAGAGCAAGGGCCCGGTAAAGGCTTCCCGAGTTGATCCAGGTAAAACCTTCACCGTTGTACCGCAGCCGTTCGGCCAAAAGCCGGGCTATGGTGCTTTTTCCTGATCCCGCAGGTCCGTCTATGGCAATTACCACTATTCTCCCCCTGTATCCAAACCCTGAACGCCGCGTTTTGTTTTGTCCGTCATCGCCCCGTTCAGCCCGTCCAGTTCCGCGTCCGAAAGCGGCCGGTTTTTTCCTTCCTCCAGATTTCCCAAAAGTACGGTCCCAATACGGACACGGCGGAGGAGAACGGGATGAAGATGAAAATGGGAAAAAACACGGCGTATTTCCCGGTTCTTTCCTTCCACAAGGCGGATGGAGACCGATTTCCGCCCGTTTTTTACAATACTGATCGCCCGGTAACCGACCCCTTCCACGGTTATGCCGGCGGAAAAAGCCTCGCACAAGGCATCCGGAATGGGGCCGGAGGTTTCCACGAGATACTCTTTCTCTATTCCCGCCCCCGGATGCGACAGGCGGGCGGCAAAATCCCCGTCGTTGGTAAAGATGATGAGCCCCGAAGAGAGGTAGTCAAGACGCCCGACACTGTACAGCCGTTCCCGTATGCCGGAAGGCAGAAGATCCAGTGCAAGGGGACGGTTTTCCGGATCACGGGAACTACAAATATAACCCGGAGGCTTGTTGAGGGCAAGGTAGCGGAGACGGTTTTCCATGTTTACCTCGCGGCCGTCAAGGCTCACCCTGTCGCCCGGAAGAACCCTGGTCCCCAGAACACGCACGACTTCCCCGTTGACCGAAACCCGGCCTTCGGTGATGAGACATTCCGACGAACGGCGGGATGCTATTCCCGCATGGGCAAGAAAGACCTGAAGCCGAAGAGCCTTTTCGATCTTAGCGTTCTCCTTCAAGTTCAAATCTGTCCGCCTCACTTTCGCCCAGTTTGGGAAGTTCCGCTATGCTGCCAAGGCGGAAAAGTTTGAGAAACTCCCGCGTGGTTCCGTACTGAACAGGCTTGCCGGGTATGTCCTTTTTCCCCACCTCGCGGATGAGGAGTTTTTCAAGGAGCGTATGCACCATGTTGTCCGATTCCACGCCCCGTATCGCCTTGATTTCGGCGCGGGTTACCGGCTGTTTATAGGCGATAATCGTAAGGGTTTCCATAGCCGCCCTTGAGAGCCGGGATTCGTTCCGTTTTCCGTACCGTTCCTTGAGCTGTTCCCAGTATTCCTTTTTGGGGGAGATCATGATCCCTCCGCCTATACGGGACAGTTCCAGGCCCGAATCTTCCCGCGCGTATTTTGCCTCGAGTCCCTCAATCGCCGTTTCCACCACTTCCTTTGAAAAGCCGGATATACGGCAGAGATTTTCCCTGTCCAGGGGATCGGCCTCCAGGTACAGTATGGCCTCAAGAAGTGCCGTTTCTTTTTCCATTACGCTACAGCCCTGAATGATTTTATCAGAATATCCCCGAACATGCGGTTCTGAAAGATCACCGCCGTGCGTATTTTTACCGCTTCAAGGATCGCCAGAAACGCGCATATTATATCCATGACCGATCCGTTGCGGACGACAAGATCGGTAAAGTTACATTCGCCCCTGGTCTCAAGCAATTCAGCCAAAAGGGTAATTTTTTCGTTTACCGAAATTTCTTCGTACAGATCGAAGATGCGCTCCCCTGAAATGTTACGCATGAGGGTGGAAAAGGTCTTGAGAAGATCCCATATATCAACCTGCTCCCAGAGATCCTCGTCCATAAACGGCAGGGTCCTCTGGAGTTTTTTCCGCTCCATCACCCATTCGGTTTCCCGTTCTTTTTCCTCCATGAGTTCCGAAAGTTTCCTGATTTTCTGGTATTCGATAAGCTGTTCCACCAGTTCCCGGCGGGGATCGTCCGCATCGTCTTCGTAGCTTTCGCCGGGAAGGAGGGAACTTGATTTAATGTACAGAAGCCTTGCCGCCATCACGTGAAATTCCGACGCCTCCTCAAGATCGAAAGTGTCGGCGCAGACGATATATTCAAGGTACTGTTCGGTGATCTGGGCAATAGGAGTATCATAGATATTGACTTCATTTTTTTTGATTAAAAAAAGAAGCAGATCCAGGG
>JAIROE010000007.1 GCA_031257715.1 Treponema sp.
ATGGTTAAAGGCGCCGCGGGGCAGGCGGTTCAGAATATGAACCTCCTTTTTGATTTTGATGAGACCTCGGGCCTGGATATGGTTCCCGCGTCTTTTTAATGGAGAGGTGCATTTATGGAGGAAATACCGGGCGGGGTCTGCGCCCCCAGGGGTTTCAGCGCCGGGGGAATTTGGTGCGGCATCAAGGCCGGTTCCCAAAAACGGGATCTGGCTCTTATCTATTCGGACCGGCCCTGTGCCGCGGCGGCGATGTTTACGGTCAACAGAGTCCAGGCCGCCAGTGTCCTGGTGAGCCGGGAACACCTGGCTTCGGGGAAGGTACAGGCCCTTATCGCCAATTCGGGAAATGCCAACGCCTGTACCGGGGAGGCGGGAATGGCCGCGGCGCGCCGCATGGCGGAACTGGCCGCCGATGAATTCGCCATTCCCCCGGAGGAAGTTGCCGTTGCCTCTACCGGAGTCATCGGGGTACCTCTGCCCATAGCCGCGATAGAAAGCTGCGTGGGTTCCCTTGCCGCAAGTCTCCGTTCCGGCGGGGCGGGGCATGAGGCGGCCCTTGAGGCAATCATGACCACCGATACCCGGAAGAAGGGCGGAGCGGTTGAAATTGTCCTTGACGGCGCTGTGGTCCGCATCGGCGGCATGGTAAAAGGTTCGGGGATGATACACCCCAATATGGCGACTATGCTCGGCTTCATCACTACCGACGCCGCCGTATCTCCAAACATGCTTGACAGGGCCCTCCGCCGCGTGGTAAGGCGCAGCTTCAACCGCCTTACCGTGGACGGCGACACTTCCACCAATGATACGGTGATCATCATGGCGAACGGCGAGGCGGGGAACAGCCCCCTCACGGATGAGGGGCCCCTTTTCGACCTCTTTGTCCGGGCCCTCGAAAGCCTCTGCGTCAAACTGACCCGCGCCATGGCCGGGGACGGGGAAGGCGCGACAAAGCTTGTTACCGTTGTTGTCGGCGGCGCGGAAAGTGAGGATACCGCGGAAACCCTTGCCAAATCGGTGGCCTCCTCGTCCCTTGTCAAGGCGGCCTGTTTCGGCGCCGATGCCAATTGGGGGCGCGTTCTTTGCGCCATGGGTTACGCGGGCGTTCCCTTTGAGCCGGAAAAGACCGAAGTCCGCTTCGCCTCCGCTGCCGGGGAAATTTCCGTTTTCAAAAACGGCGCGCCTGTTCCCTTTTCCGAAGATCTGGCAAAGAAGATCCTCTGCGAAGGGGAAATAGAAATACGGATCGATGCCGGCTGCGACGGGGGCAAAGAGGCGGCCGTCTGGGGCTGCGATCTTACCTGTGACTATGTGAAAATCAACGGCGACTACCGCTCATAGCGGAAGAGGGGGATAAAAAATAATGGTGAATAATACCGAACGGGCTGAGGTGCTCATCCATGCCCTTCCCTATATTCAGCAGTTCCGGGGCAGGACCATCGTGGTAAAATACGGCGGCAACGCCATGATCAATGCCGATCTCAAGGCCGCCGTGATAGAGGATGTGATCCTCATGACCTGCGTGGGGATACGCGCCGTTCTGGTTCACGGCGGGGGACCCGAGATAGAGGCGCTTCTTAAAAAAATAGGGAAGGAAAGCCGCTTTGTTGACGGCCTCCGTTACACCGACGGGGAAACCATGGAGGCGGTGGAGATGGTGCTTTGCGGCAAGGTGAACAAAGACATTACGTCCCTCATCATGCAGGCGGGCGGCAGGGCCATCGGGCTTTGCGGCATAGACGGCGCCATGCTCAAGGCGCACCGGATCAGGGAAAAGGATCTTGGCCTTGTCGGCGAGATTGAGGCGGTGGATACTTCGGTGCTCAATTCGGTTCTCGACGGCGGCGCCGTTCCCGTGGTTTCTTCCGTGGCCTACGGCACGGGGGATGATGAAGGACGCGCCCTTAACGTTAACGCCGATACCGCCGCCGCGAAAATTGCCGCAGCCATGGGCGCGGAGAAGCTCATCCTCATGACAGACGTGCGGGGCGTGCTGCAAAATGTGCAGAACCCGGACTCGCTCATCAAGACCATGACCCGCGGCGGCATAGAAGGCCTTGTGCGGGAAGGCGTTGTCAGCAAGGGGATGATCCCCAAGATAGACTGCTGCAGCCTTGCCCTTGACGGCGGGGTGCGGAAAGCCCACATCATAGACGGGCGGCTGCCCCACGCGCTCTTAATCGAGCTTTTTACCGACGAGGGGATAGGCACGATGATCGTCAAAGAAGAAGAAGGGAGTAAACCATGAACAATGTTTTTATGAATACCTATCACAGGCTGCCGGTAACGTTTGTCCGGGGCGAAGGCTCCTGGCTGTTTGACGCCGCCGGGAAAAAATACCTTGACCTGGGTTCCGGCATCGCGGTGAACTGCCTTGGACACGCCTACCCGCCGCTGGTAAAGGCCGTTTCGGAACAGGCGGCGAAATTAAACCACGTGTGCAATTATTACCAGAGCGACGTGTCCGCGGCCTTTGCGGAAAAGCTGGTGGAAGCCTGCGCGAAGGGCGGCATGAAGAATGTGTTTCTTGCCAATTCCGGGGCCGAAGCAAACGAAGGGGCCTGCAAGATTGCCCGGAAGTATTCCCTCCGAAAATACGGGGAAGGACGGAATACCATCGTAACCCTTAGGGGAAGTTTTCACGGAAGGACCATCACCACGCTGGCCGCGACAGGTCAGGATAAATTCCACAGGGACTTCGGCCCCTTTACCGAAGGCTTCGCCTATATACAGGGCGGCGATATCGATGCGCTTGACAGGGCGCTTGACGGAAAAAAAACGGCAGGCCTTTTAATCGAGGCGGTACAGGGTGAAAGCGGGATCATCCCCCAGAGCGGGGAATTTATCGAGGCCGCGGCGCGGCTCTGCGCGGAGCGGGACATACTGCTCATGTTTGACGAGATACAGTGCGGCATGGGCCGCACGGGAAACTTCCTTGCTTTTGAAGGGTACACGGCGGGGGGAAGGCAGGTCACGGCCGATGTTGTTACCCTTGCCAAGGGAATGTGCGGCGGCATCCCCGCAGGGGCCGTTCTTGCGGGAGAAAAAACAGCGGAGGTCTTTGAGCCGGGCGATCACGGCAGCACATTTGGGGGAAACCCCCTTGCCGCCGCCGCCGGCATTGTGGTGCTGGACACGGTCAACGAGCCCCGCTTCCTTGCGGAAATAAAGAGGAAAGGCGAAAAGATCCTGGACACGATACGGGGCTGGAAACATCCGGCGGTAAAAGAGGTCCGGGGCAGGGGGCTCATGACGGGCATCGACATACGCATCGACGCCTGGCCGCTGCTGGAAGCCGGGGTCAAACGGGCGGATTCCGCTGCGCCGGGCCTCCTCCTCCTCTCCGCCGGCCCCCGCACCCTGCGCCTCCTGCCGCCCTACACCGTCACCGGCGCGGAAATAGACCAGGGGCTCGCTATGATCAGGGAAATGTTGGGAGGGGAACGTTAGGAGGAAGGAGCCAGGAGCCTGAAAATCGGGGATTTTTGCGGTCAAAGGCCGCAAAAATCCACAAGCCCCACAGGCTCCTGGAGCGCCGAAGCGGCTATTTTTTCCCGCACTAACTCACTGATGATTTCGGCAGGGGTCTTGTGCAGGGCATTGGCTTGGGAGCGGACATATTCGGCATCAGTCATTCCGGTTTTCTTTTCTATTTCGGTCATGGCGTTTCCTCTCCGCCAAACAGGCGGTAAAATTGGTCTGGGCACGGCATGGAATGAAACACGTTCACGCCGTTCTCTCCAAACTCATTGGACTTGTTTAACAACCCGGTTGGTTCTTTCACAAGTCCAATAACTTCAGTTATTGAACAACTTCCGCGCCAGGCGCCCC
>JAIROE010000010.1 GCA_031257715.1 Treponema sp.
TGGAAGGCGCTGCTCCTCCGCTCGCGGCAGCTTGATTTTGATTCGGTGGCGACAGGCCATTACGCCCGTGTCGAAAAAGACGGGAGCGGCCGCTTCCTCCTGCGAAGGGCAAGAGATCCCAAAAAGGATCAAACCTATGTGCTTTACGCCCTTACCCAGGAAGAACTGGCGCGCACCGTCTTTCCCCTTGGGGATATGACGAAGGAAGAAGTCAGAAAAATAGCCGGAAAGAAACGTTTCATCAACGCGCAAAAAGAGGACAGCCAGGACATCTGTTTTGTCGCGGACGGCGACTACGGGACCTTTATCGAAACATACACGGGGAAAAAACACCCTCCGGGAAACATCATGGACGGCGAAGGAAAGGTCCTGGGAAGGCACCGGGGAATCATCCGCTATACCATAGGCCAGAGGCGGGGGCTGGGCGTAGCCCTGAATTACCCGGCGTATGTATGCGCCAAATCCGCCGGGCACAACACCGTAACGCTGGGGCCGGAGTCTTCCCTCTACTCAAGAGCATTCACCGCGGCGGATATAAACCTCATCGCCTTACGGCGCATTGAAAAGCCCATGCGCGTCACGGTAAAGACGCGCTACCTCTCCAAAGAGACGGACGCCGTCGTGGAGCAGACGGACGGCGCTTCAATCCGCGTTGAACTGGCCGAACCGTTACGGGCCGTTACCCCCGGACAGGCGGCCGTTCTCTACGACGGAGAATATGTGATAGGAGGCGGGACAATAAACGCCGTCATGTAACATTCAGGGAGAGCCGCTTTGCCCAATCGGCCGCTTTTGCCGTCCAGGTTTCAGAACCCCCTTTGAGAGGATTTTTGAAATCCATCTCTCCGGCGATCTCGTTCCCCGCAAGCAGGGCCTTCAGCTTTTCGGGGGCCTTCCCCTTCCCCCCGCCGTGGCAGCAGAAGATCGCCGTCTTTTTTCCGGTCATCCCCGTTTCCGACAAAAACGACGCCAGCGCGGGAGCGGGGGAACCGGCCCAGACGGGACCGCCCAGAATGACAAGATCGCGGCCGGAAAGATCCGCGGCATAGGGCTTGAGGGCGGGCTTTTCGCGGGAAAACACCAGCCTGCCGCCCCAGACATATTTGGCAAGACCCCGCCGCTTCTTTTCGTCGGCCAGCTTGAGTTCCAGGAGATCGGCGCCAAGCACCCTGCCAAGCTCCGCCGCGACGAGGGCGGTATTGCCGTCCAGGGAATAATAAACGATAAGGGTCTTCATAATTTCCTCCGGTTCAGGTAGAATTACAACGATCATGACACAAAAAACATCCCCTGGTAAGGATGCGCCGCCGCGCCCCGCATACGCGGCAAAAGACACGCTTCGCATCTTCGCCTCATATTACAGACCCCACAGGAAACTCTTCGCCGCCGACATGGCGTGCGCCTCCCTTATAGCCGGCGCAGATCTGGCCTTTCCCATGATGACCAAGTTTACCATCGAAAAACTTTTGCCCACGGGGCTTTTCAGATCGTTTTTTATCATGGCGGCCTTCATGGTGATCCTGTATCTTCTCCGCATGGCCTTTACCTGGTTCGTTACCTATTGGGGACATACCGTAGGCGCCTACATCGAGGCCGACATGAGGAGGGATCTTTTCAACCATCTGCAAAAACTTTCCTTTTCGTTTTACGACACAAACCGGACCGGACAGATCATGGCCCGTGTCACCACGGACCTCTTTGAGATAACCGAACTTTCCCATCACGGGCCGGAGGATCTTTTCATTTCAATCCTCACCCTTCTGGGATCTTTTATCCTCATCTTTTTTATACGGTGGGAAATGGCCCTGATATTCGCCGTCGTCATGCCGCTGATGATCCTCCACATACTGCGATCCAGAAGCAGGATGATGAGGGAGTCGCGCAGGGTAAAAGAGCGCACCGCAGAAATAAACGCGTCCCTTGAATCGAGCATTTCGGGGGCGCGGGTGGCAAAGGCGTTTACCAACGAATCCTACGAAGAAAGCAAGTTTCACGGGGGCAATGAAAATTTCAAGAGCGCGAAAAAAAGCTTCTATTTTTCCATGGCAACTTTCCAGGCCCGCTTTGAATTTCTCCTGCATATACTCAACGTCATCGTCATAGCCGCCGGGGGATTTCTTGTCATGAAGGGAAGGATGACGCTTCCGGAGCTTATCACCTGCAACCTTTTCATCGCGGCTTTTCTTGCGCCGGTAAGGCGGCTTCAGAATTTTGTTGAACAGTACACCACCGGCATGGCGGGTTTCGGCCGCTTCCTTGAAATCATGAGAATAGAACCCGATATTCTTGACGCCCCCGGCGCGGTGAGCCCCGAAAGCATACGGGGGGACATATCGTACCGGAACGTGAGCTTCGCCTACAACAACGGCGTTACGGTTTTGAAGAACATAAGCTTTGACATTCCCGCGGGATCGGTCTGTGCGCTGGCCGGCCCCTCTGGAGGCGGCAAGACGAGCCTGTGTCACCTCCTCCCCCGGTTCTACGAGATCCGCGGGGGAAGCATTACCATAGACGGAATCGACATCCGGGACATGCGGGTAGAGGCGCTCAGGCGCAGCATCGGCATCGTACAGCAGGATGTGTTCCTCTTTGCCGGCACCATGCGGGAGAACATAGGATACGGAAGGATAGACGCAACTGAAGAGGAAATCACCGAGGCGGCGAAAAAGGCCGAGATACATGAAGACATAATCCGCATGACCGACGGCTATGACACCATAGCCGGCGAACGGGGCGTCATGCTTTCAGGCGGGCAGAAACAGCGGATAGCCATAGCACGTGTCTTCCTCAAGAACCCGCCCATCCTCATACTCGACGAGGCCACAAGTGCCCTTGATCCGGCAACGGAACTGAAAATACAGGAAGCTCTGGAAAAGCTTTCCCGGGGAAGGACTACCCTCGTCATCGCGCACCGGCTTTCCACCATACGGAACGCCGATCACATCATCGTCCTTGACGACGAGGGGATACGCGAAACAGGCCGGCACGCGGAGCTTCTGGCCGCGGGCGGCATCTACGCAAAACTGTACCGGTCCCCCCTCGGCAACGGATAACAGGGTCCGCATCCGTTTCACCGTCCCTTCTTTTGTCCCGAATCCGGTTAAAAAACAACAAATCCCAAATCCACTCTTCCGGGCAAGGCCGGCACGGTGAAGAAAGGGAACTTCGGCGGCATCTATTCGGCGATTATTCCCCAAGGAGTGCGGCAATTTGCGCGGCAGATTGCCGGCATTCCGCACCGCGTTTGTTGTGGGGACGATATGCCCTGAAGATGTTAACGGTGTTTATGTTAATTGTATTTGCAGGGCGCCGGGTGGAACGGGGCATAAAGAAGCCGTTACATTCAGTTGACATGACACAAAGGCTGTAATAACATACAAGCGGTATTTTTGATAAAACCGGAGGAAACATGTTCAAATATGGAAAGATTTTATGTACACGGGTTTTTTGCCTGCTCTTTTCCGTGATATTTTCGGGCTGTGCCGCGGCGCCTTCTTCCTATGATTCATTTTCACACCGGGACAGCGAATTTCAGGAATCAGAATTGGCAATGCCGGGAAACGGGCTGGACAGGGACACAATAGGCATTATTTTATCAACAAAATTTCCGCCTGAAAACAAAGTATCAGTGGCAATCATGTTTTTATATGAAGAACCCAGGAGCAAGCTCCTGGGTATCTTCGTTGGATAGGAAATTTATTGTACTGGCCGGGGCCATACCCCGATCCAAAAGGCGGCTTACAACATTTTCGGTGGTGGTAAATTT
>JAIROE010000068.1 GCA_031257715.1 Treponema sp.
GGCGGGTGACTACCGCGCGGAAGATCTTCCGCCCGAATACGCCGTCATGATTAAAACGCTTGTCGAAGAATACCCCTGGCTTGTCACGGGACAAAAAGAATTTTCCTTCGAATAACGGAAATTTTACGGCAAAAATTTTTATTTACAAGGGCAGCCGGAAAGGGTATAATGCTTTAAGGAATCATGCTGTTAATTGGAAACGGAAGAATCATCACGAGGGACGCCTCCTGTCCCTTTATTGAAAACGGCGCGGTTCTGATTGATGGAAAGTTCATTGCCGGCCTGGGGGAAACCGCCGCGCTCAGGGAGATGTATCCCCTTGCCGAATACATGGATGCAAGGGGCCGCCTTGTAATGCCGGGTTTCATCAATGCCCACATGCACTACTATTCCACCTTTGCCCGGGGACTCAACCCTGGAGGAAAGCCCGCGACAACTTTCGGGGAAATTCTTTCGGGCCTCTGGTGGCGGCTGGACAAAAAGCTCACCCTTGACGACGTGTATTACAGCTGCATGGGTCCCATGATAGACGGAATCCGCTCCGGGGTTACATCGGTGATAGATCACCACGCCAGTCCCTTCGCGGCCAGGGGGAGCCTCTTTAAAATAGCCGAGGCGTCAAGGCTCTTTGGAATTCGAAGCTGCCTCTGTTACGAGACATCGGACCGTGACGGCGAAAAGATCGCCGAAGAGGGGATCAGGGAAAACAGCGCCTTTGCAAAATATTGCAGGGAACAAAACGATGACATGCTGAAGGCCCTTTTCGGCATGCATGCCCAAATGACCATCGGCGAAAAAACACTTGAACGGTGCATTGAAGCCGCGGATGCCGCCGGGATCGGCTTTCATATTCACGCCGCCGAGGGTATTGAGGATGTGATTGACGGGATCTCCAAATACGGGCTGCGGGTAATCGAGCGGCTCCATAAATACGGGGTTCTTTCGGAAAAATCCATCGCCGTTCACTGCATCCATATTACGGAAGATGAAATGGAAATGATCGAAGAAAGCGGCGCCGCGGTGGTTCACAATCCTCAGTCAAACATGAGTAACGCTGTTGGTGTTTCCCCGGTTCTGGACATGCTCAAAAAGGGAATTCTTGTGGGCCTGGGAACCGATGGCTATACCGCGGACATGACCGAATCTCTTAAAACCGCCGCCGTCCTCCACAGGCACACAAAACGAATTCCCTCCGCTGCCTGGACCGAACCCCATATCATGCTGTTTGAAAACAACAGAAAGATCATGGAGCGCATAATCAGCGGCAAAACCGGCGTCATCAAGAAAGATTACTATGCAGACATTATTGTTGTTGACTATAAGGCTCCCACGCCGCTTGACGCCGCTTCCATTGACAGCCACATCCTCTTTGGCGTTTCAGGCCGCCATGTCGACACAACCATTATCAACGGAAAGATCATCATGAGGGAAAGGGAGCTTGCCGGCATTGACGAAGAGGCCCTCCTTGCAAAATCACGGGAACAGGCGCGGAAACTCCGGGAGAAAATTTAAAAAGGAATAACACCATGTTTGTGATCATCAAGGGTGCAGGAGATCTGGCTTCCGGTATTGCATTGCGCCTTCGTCACGCTGGTTTTGACATAGCCATGACCGAAATCCCCAAGCCGTCTGCCGTCCGCCGCACGGTGTGTTTTTCGCAGGCGGTCTACGAAGGAAGGGCGAAGGTGGAAGATCTCTTCGCTGTTTTGGCGCGGGACGATGGGGAGCTGCGGAAAATTCTCGATTCGGGAAATATCGCGGTGATTGTTGATCCCCGTGCCGAATGCGTGAAGCGGCTTTCACCCGATGCACTGGTGGATGCCGTTATGGTAAAGAGAAATACCGGTACTGCGGTGGACGATGCCCCCGTTGTGATAGGCGTTGGACCGGGCTTCACCGCCCCAAGCGGCGATTGCCGCGCCGTCGTGGAAACGCAGCGGGGCCACACCCTGGGGCGGGTCATTACAGAAGGAGGCGCTCTTCCCGACACGGGCGTTCCCGGCGATATAGGCGGCTATACAATAGAACGCCTTCTCCGCGCTCCCGCGGACGGGATCTTTGAGGGAAAGGCGGAAATCGGGGACCGGGTAAAAAAGGGCCGCCTCCTTGCCCTTGTGAGGAACATGGCGGGGGACGGTTCCAGCGCGGCAAGAGACGGCGCGGGAGAAGCGGTCCCCCTTTACGCTGGAATCGACGGCGTTCTGCGGGGTATGCTTCCTTCGGGTTTCACCGTACATAAAGGGATGAAAGCAGGTGATATTGATCCCCGCTGCGATCCTTCCCATTGTTTTACCGTCTCGGACAAGGCGCTGGCAGTTGCGGGCGGCGTGCTGGAAGCCCTGCTCCGTTTTGGCCTATAATTAGGATATGAACAGGGAATCACTGAAGAAAGTCATTGATACCGCCGCCGGCAGGATTCCGGCGGATCTTGTGATACGGAACGGCAAAATTGCCGATGTGTATACGGGGCGCATTGTCGAGGCGGATCTTGCAGTGACGGACGGCGTTATTGCCGGTACGGGAATCTATGAAGGACAAGAAGTCATTGACGCGGGCGGGCTTTATCTCCTTCCCGGTTTTATCGACAGTCATATACACATAGAGTCTTCCTTCCTCTGTCCGCCCGAACTGGGCCGGCTTCTTCTTCCGTGCGGAACGGCGGCGATTATTGCCGATCCCCACGAAATTGCCAATGTGGCGGGCCTTGCGGGCATTACCTACATGATGGAAGCGGCGAAGGGTACGCCGCTGGATATTAAATTCATGCTTCCCTCATGCGTACCGGCGGCGCCATGGGAACAGGCCGGGGCGGAACTTGGCGCAGGGGAACTGGAAAAGCCCCTGCGGGAAAAAGACATTCCGGGTCTTGGCGAAATGATGGCGTACCCGCTCGTCATTGCCGGGGAAAAATCCGTGCTGGATAAAATGTTCCTTGCCATTGAGGAAGGCAAACTCATAGACGGTCACAGTCCCGGCGTGCGGGGAAAGGACCTTAATGCCTACAGCGCTTTTATCCATACCGATCACGAATGTTCCACGGTGGAGGAAATGGAGGACCGTATTTCCCGCGGCATGTATGTAATGCTCCGCCAGGGCTCCGCCTGCAAAGATCTCTGCGGCCTCATAAGGGGGCTTACCCGCCAGAATTCAAGGCGCTGCCTCCTCTGTTCCGACGATCTCCAGCCCCGGAGTATTTTTGAGGAAGGGCACATGGATAACAATCTCAGGATCTGTGTAAGGGAAGGCGTCGATCCGCTTATTGCCCTGCGCATGGCGACGCTGAACGCCGCCGAATGCTTCCGCCTTTACGACAGAGGAGGGCTGGCGCCGGGATGCCGGGCGGATATAACCATGGTCGATAACCTCAGGGACTTCAATGTACGCCGTGTACTGATAAAGGGAAAGATCGCCGCCGAAGACGGGAAGTGCACCGCCCCTGTATTCAGGACAAGCGGCGAGTCTGTGCGGGGCAGTTTTCATGTAAGGGATTTTTCCGCGAAAAAACTTGTTTTGAAGCTTTCTTCGGATACCGTCCGCGTCATCGACATTAAAGGCGGAAGCGTGGTTACAGGCAGCGGAACCACCCGCGTGCGGCGCGGGGAAGACGGCTCGTTTATTCACGATCCCGAATCGGATATCGCCAGGATAGCCGTGGTGGAACGGCACCGCGATACCGGCAATGTGGGACTTGGCCTCATCAGAGGATACGGCATACGGCGGGGGGCCCTCGCCATCTCCGTCGCCCATGATTCCCACAATATCATCACCGCCGGGAGGGATGCTGCCGACATGGCCGCCGCCGTGGAACGTGTCATTTCCATGGGCGGCGGCGCCGTCGCCGTGAAGAACGGGATCGTGCTGGAAGAAATGCCGCTGCCCCTGGGCGGCATCATGAGCGATCAGGGAGGTGAATGGGTTGACGGAAAGATCCGTTCCCTCCATCAAAAGGCGGTTGAAGAACTTGGGGTCGGCAAAAACGTAGAGCCGCTCATGACCCTCTGTTTCATGTCCCTCACGGCCATTCCCGAACTCAAGATCACCGACAGGGGGCTCTTTGACACGTCGGTAATGGATTTTGTTCCCATAGAACGGCAGGAATGAACGCTCAAAATTTTATTTTGAAGGGCGGCATCTGTTACTGCAATGCCGGGGGCGCCTTCAAGACCGTTGAAGGGGGTCTTCTCGTCTGTACCGGCGGCAGGTCGAGCGGGGTCTATTCCGCCGGGGAACTTCCCGAAAAATACCGTGCCTTTCCCGTCAGGGATTATTCGGGGAAGCTTGTCATCCCGGGTCTTGTCGATCTGCACATGCACGCACCCCAGTACGCTTTCCGCGGCATGGGCATGGACCTTGAACTTCTGGAATGGCTTAACACCCGCGCCTTTCCCGAAGAAGCGAAATATGCCGATTCCGGATACGCACGTTCCGCGTATTCGACGCTGGTCCGTGATTTACGGAAAGGCCCCAATACCAGGGTTCTCCTGTTCTCGACCGTTCATGTTCCCGCCTCGCTCCTCCTTATGGATCTCCTTGAAGAATCGGGTCTTGTCACTCTTGTCGGCAAAGTCAACATGGATCGTAACTGTCCTGAATATCTACGGGAACATGACGCCGCCGCCTCGCTTGAGGCGACGGAGAAATGGCTCGGTGCAGCCGCGAAGGCGGGTTATAAAAATACGGGAGCCATACTGACCCCCCGCTTTATCCCCTCATGCAGCGACGATCTTATGCGGGGCCTTGCCGTATTGCGGAAAAAATACGGCTTTCCCCTCCAGTCCCACCTTTCGGAAAACAGAAGGGAATGCCAGTGGGTGCGAGAGCTGTGTCCCGGTTCTCCAGGATACGCCGGTGCTTACGCGCAATGGGATCTGCTGGAGCGTTCCGTTATGGCTCATTGCGTTTATTCAGATGATGATGAAATACGCCTGCTTGCGGGGGAGGGCGTGTTCGTCGCCCACTGCCCGCAGTCCAACACAAACCTCTCTTCGGGCATAGCACCCGTGCGCCGTCTCCTTGATTCGGGCGTACATACCGGCCTTGGAAGCGATGTCGCGGGCGGCGCGCATGTTTCCATCTTCCGCGCCATGACCGACGCGATTCAGGTCTCAAAACTCCGCCATATGCTTTTCGCCCCCGGCGAGGCCCCTCTTTCCATGGAGGAGGCTTTTTACCTTGGAACCGCCGGAGGAGGCGCTTTCTTCGGCTCGGGCTCGTTTGAGGACGGCTGTGAGCTTGACGCCCTCGTCATGGACGACTCGGACCTTGCCGCCCCCTTTCCCCTGTCCCTCCGCGACCGGCTTGAACGTGTTATCTATTTATCGGACGACCGGAACATCACGGCCAAATACGTGCGGGGGACTTTGATTATGGAAAATACGCAGGAACTGTGCCTCTCTTAATAATTCACCCCCCCGCATTTAACGTTCCGGCTGTATATGAAGTTCGCCGCCCCTGCTCATACCTGCTCTCTGGTATGCCTTATTTACTCTATCTTCTTATATTATAAGGATTTAGTCAAGCCTCATTTGCTCACTGTT